>NZ_QGDU01000007.1 GCF_003149045.1 Fibrobacter sp. UWR4
GAACAATCGGCCGAGAAAACGACTTGGATTTCTCACCCCATTAGAGTATATTTCTAGGCAAGTTAAACAAATTTACTTGGCGACTTAAATTCGCCCACAAAAAACAAAAGAGATATTCTTCAGAGGCTGGATATAGGTTCGTAACAAAGCCTCCATTTTTACATTCGGGAAAGCTCTTATCTGTTGAAATTCATCTATAGCAACGATAACCTTATTCTTTTGAGTTTCCAAGAAGTCAAAGATGGACTTAAGAGTAGCCACCTTCTGATTTTCATTTTGATAGGCTATACTCACTTGAGGCGCCCCCGTAATGGAATCAAAGCTCAGCAAAGGGCGAACACCACCCATAGCCGAAAAAAACTTTTTTACCAGGGAATTTTCCTGAGCACTCGCCACTACAGCCTCAGAGAACAGTTTTACAAAGTCCTCTAGATTGTTTGCCGAATAAATATCCACATAACAGGTGACAATCTTACGATGCTTTGATTTTATCTCATCAAAGACTCGATAGATTAAACCCGTTTTGCCATACCTGCGGGGAGAAATCAAGGTCACGTTGTCTCCCGACAACAATAGACTAGACACGTGAGCAGTTTCGCTCACTCGGTCACAGAATAATTCACTAGACTTATAAGGCTTTACTACAAACGGATTTTCCATAGCGGCTCCATTTTACAAAATGCATTTTACAAAATGTAAAATACAAAATGTTTAATATAAAGTCAACTTTTCGGGGACAATCTCCATACAAAAAAAAGAAAGAAGTCCCTTTCGGAACTTCTTTCTTCAAATCGATCTGATTTTGAGAATCTGAATAATTTGAGATAGAACAAAAAATATCCAGATTCAAAGATTTGTTTCTGGAATTAACCCAGAACAACCTCAACCTTGTGAACGCCAGAAGTGAACACCGGTGCGACGTTGGAATCGATTTCCTTGCCGTCGACAACCATCTTGGCAACGCCCTTGCAGACGTGCTTCGGGTTCTTCACGGAGATTTCGTAGGTAGCGCCACGGAACTTACGGGTCACCTTGAATTCGCCCCATGCGGAAGGAATGCAAGGATTGATGATCAGGCCCTTGAAGCTAGCGCGAACACCGATGATGAACTGGGTAGCAGCCTGGTAGGTCCAGGAAGAGGTACCGGAGAGCCATGCGTTACGGCCCATACCGAACTGCTTGTGTTCGTCACCGAGGATGTTCTGCGGATAGCAGTACGGTTCGGATTCGAATTCGTCCAGCTTGACGTTCTTTGCAGCGGGGTTGATCTGGTTGTAGTACTGGAATGCCTTGTCGCCACGGCCAAGGATGGTTTCAGCGATCATCACCCACGGGTTGGTGTGGAGGAAGATACCGCCGTTTTCCTTTGCTCCAGGAGGATAGGTGGAGATGCCACCAACGGTCGGATCGAAGCCGCGGTAACCCGGAGTAGAGCTCTTCACACCGTTAGCAGTGTTCAGGAGCTTGTTCAGGCTGTCCATGCCCTGTACTGCGCGATCGCCGTAAGCGATGCCAGAAATCACAGACCAAGACTGGCTGTTGCAATAGATCTTGCCGTACTTAGCCTTGTTGGTACCGTAAGCGGTGCCGTCCTTGCCGAACCAGCGGATCCACCACTTGCCGTCCCAAGAACTGTCGTTGAAGGCCTTCTTGATTTCTTCGTACCACTTCTTGTACATGTCCAGGGACTTCTTGTCGCCGAGAGCTTCGCAGATGTCCATCATTTCCAGAAGGGCCTTTGCGTACAAGCCGGAGTTGAAGTTGGATTCTGCACCCAGCGGGAGGTTCATGCAGTCGTTCCAGTCAGCGAAGCCGAGGAGCGGAAGACCATGCTTACCCATGTGAGAATGGGTGAATTCGAGAGAACGCTTGAGGTGTTCGAGGACAGTGCCCTTCGGACGGTCTGCGCGCTTCTTGCCAGCAACGTAGAACGGAATTTCTTCGTCGAGGAGAGCGAGCTTGCCAGTTTCCTTGAGGTAGTTGGCAACAGTGAGAACGATCCACAGATGGTCGTCACCGTACCAGTCGGCATACATCGGATTGCCCTTTTCGTCCTTGACGCCAGCCTTTTCGCGGGAGTCACCGGCGTTAGCTTCGTTGCCGTTGTCTTCAGCAAGAGCGAGCGGAGCGTACTGGTGCATTGCGTTACCTTCGGGGCGCTGTACGGAGAGAAGGTTCTTGGCCAGTTCCAGAGCTTCTTCCGGCATGTGGCTCATAACGCCCATGAGGTCCTGGCTGGAGTCACGGTAACCGATACCGCGGCTGGTGCCGTAGCCCAGCTGGTACAGGGACAGGTAGCGAGACCAGTTCTTGGTGGTGTGGCACTGACGGGGGTTGTGCACGTTCACCATGGAGTTGAATGCTGCATCCGGGGTTTCCACCTGGATGGTAGAGAGGTACTTGACCCAGAACTGAGCCAGTTCTGCGAAAGCCTTGTCGACGTTCTTGAGGTCGCGGTACTTCTTGATAGCCTTGTTAGCAACCTTGAGAGACTGTTCCTGACCGAGCTGAGTGCAGGTACGGAAAGTCTTGCCGGCAGCAACCTTGCCAGCGTGAATCATGAGAGCAGCGATGTTGTCGCCACGGTCGCATTCAGAGTTGGAAAGTTCCTTGTTGCCGAGGGACAGCGGAGCAGCCCAGGAGCCCATTTCGTTGGAGCCGAGGAATACGCGGCGGTCGCCATCGAAGGAGGAAACCTTACCGTTGGCGGTAACGTAGTTCACGGCGAAGTCACGCTTCATGTAAGCGTACTGTTCGAGAACCAGGCAGCCATCCTTTTCCGGATGAGCCTTGAGGGTCATGGTCTGGGGAACCCAGTCAGCGTTGGTGAGCTGCTTTTCAGCTTCGAAGTGGCTGAATTCGTAAACGGGAACAATATCAATTTCCTTAGCGGCCTTAGAGATATTGGTAACCTGGATGTCCTGGAGGAGGGTGTTGGATCCGGTCGGAACGAAGATAGTGACCTGAGTGCGAACGCCCTGGCATTCAGCAATCCAACGCATGTAGGACAGACCCACGTGGCATTCCCACTTGTCCATCTTGGTGAGGGTCGGAACCACGAACGGAGAGAACACGCTGTAGCCGCCCTTAGCATCCTTAACGCGGATGTAAACAGTGCTTGCCTTGAAGTCAGAGCAGGGCATCTGAGCGATGTACTTGGTAATACGGTTCAGAGCGGGGTCGCCCTTGCAAACCAGGGTACCACCGGTAGTATCAACAATACCACCGAAGTTCAGGGTACCAACGTAGTTGCACCACTTGATCGGGGTTGCCGGGTTGGTGAGAACGTATTCTTTAGCAGCGTCATCGAAGTAACCGTACTTGGCGGCGGCCTTAGCGGACACCTTCTTTGCAGCGGGCTTCTTTGTCTTTGTTGTAGCCATTGTATCTCCGTTAGAGAGGGGTTGTGTATAAAAGGGGTTAGGATTTAGGGGCTAGGGGTTAGGGGCGCTGGTTAAGAACGTTTCCATAATCCTTATGCAACTAAATTCCTCTTATGGTTAAAATCTAGAAATAAAAAGTGCAGCGGGAGAAACAAATCTCCCCCGTTGCGTATACATTTGTTTTACTTTTCAGCGGAACCCTCACCTTCGGGCTTCTGGTTAAAGTTTTCGAAGGGGCGGTTACCGAAGTTGATGTAGAAGTAGCCATCCAGCTTCTTGTTGCGGACAGGGTCACGCAAAATGCCGATAGCGGCGCGGACATACTTCAATTCCACCAGAATATGATCGCGGGACATGCAGTTCAGGAACGGACCTTCCGGATAGAGAGTGGGCTTCGGTTCTTCTGCAATCATCTTTTCAAGATTTTCAATTTCGGCCACCAGTCGGCGTTCATGAGCTTCCAGAGTACGGATCAGTTCCTTGTTGTCAGCGCCAAACAGGAACGCAAAACCCAAGGTACGAGGATCGTCGTTAAAGCCGGTCAGGTGTCTCAGGACTTCCTTCTTCAGCACGTCACGACCCTTGTCAGTAATATTGAACACCACGCGTTCCGGACGGTTGCCGTCGCGTTCGGTACGGCCCACAATGCAGCCGTTCTTTTCAAGGGTAGTCAATCGATTGTAGACGGTAGAAGTGCTCAAGTTGGCCCAGCGGTCCAATTCACGTTCGCGGACTTCGGTAATAATGTCGTAACCACTGCGTTCGTGTTCAAGAATAAGACCCAACAGTACCAAGTCATATCGATTCATTTGCCCATTCCTCTTCTATTTTTGCCAAATTCGGGAATTCATCGTTCTGTGATAATAAAATTTAGCATTATTCCAACTTGGAATATACCTAAAATTTTACAAAGTGGAACATTTTCTTAAAAAAAATTGAAAAAAGTAATAACGGAAATAAATCTTCTGAACAAAAAAGCCTCGCTCTGAGTAGAACGAGGTTTTGAACTTCTTCTGGAGAATCTGAGTTATCGCTTCTTGGGCATCTTGGACTTGGCGATGATCATGAAAAGCATGGTCAAAAAACCGCCGGTTACCAGCATGGCGGAGGCGCTGACTGCAATATTCCCCATGCCCACAATGGGACTTGCAATACCACCCATGAGGAAGCCTGCGGCACCCATGGCGGCAGAAGCGGTTCCTGCATTCTTGCGTTCCGCATTTAGGGCCAATGCGCTGGCCGGCGGCTGCATCAGACCGAACATGAATGTGGTTGCCATAAAGGACACCTGGAGCAAGGGCAGCGGTGCGTGGGTCTGCAAACAGGCGGCCACGGCAAGGGATGCCACAAAAATACCAAAGCCTGCGATTTTAATGGCCGTACGGTCACTACGGATCTTGCCGGAAGTGGCGCATCCAATAGCAGTACACAGGGCGATCAAAGCAAAGCAAAGACTAAAACCGATGGGGCTCAGTCCATAAAGCTTCTGGAAAATGAAGGGCGATGCGGCGATATAGCCGAACAGCACAATCATGGAAGCGGAACAAACCAGGAAGTAGCGGACGAATTCCCCATTACGGAAAACTTCACCGTACAGCGTAAAGCTTGCCAAAATGGACTTCTGGCTACGGCGATGAACCGGCAGGGATTCCTGGAACTTGCCCGCCATAAACAGCAGCACAAAACCATAGAGAAGCAGAACTGCGAAAGTTCCCTTCCAGCTCATGAAGTTCAGCAGGAAGCCGCCCAACACAGGAGCCACAATGGGGGCAACCCCATTCACGGCGCTTACCATAGCCAGGAACTTGGTAAGCACAGGGCCGCGGTAAGAATCTGCGGAAACGGAGCGTGCAATCACGATACCGCCAGATGCTGCAAGACCTTGAATCAGACGGAAGATGTTAAAGAGAGTGATATCCGGGGCATAAATACAAGCGCAGGTACCCGCCACAAATAGGATGAGGCAAATCACCAGCAGGCGCTTACGACCATACTTGTCACTTAGCGGGCCAATAAACAACTGGCCAATAGAAAGTCCCAGCATGCTCATAGTCAAACTCAGCTGGGAGGCCGATGGCGTAGCCTTGAAGTAATCAGCAAGATTTGGCAAAGCCGGCAGGTAGAGGTCAGTAACGAAGGGCCCGAAGGCAGAAAGCATTCCCAGGAGGAACATCAAGAACGTGAATTTGGACTTGGAACTCACGAAACAATCCTTATAAAATCAACTGGAGTCTTACACCAAACATCGGTTTCTCGTTGATTTCGCGGGCCAACGATAGAAATTTTCAGAAGTTCGTTCAAGGGGATTGCGCAGCGCTCATCACAAACTCAGTTATAATGCCCTTCTACAACACGAGAATTCACCCCTAATTTCTCAGTTTTTCGACCGTTATCTAGAGGCGTAAAATCTACAACTCGCTGAACAACTCTATCTAAAACATTTTCCCAGTTCTCCCTATCCATCGCAAAGGCAAACGTATCGTCAACTCTAGCATTGCCATAAGCCAACAAACGATCATCCTCTATCGAGAAAATGCTATAGAACAGAGTTGCGTTCAATCTTGGCTTACCCGCGCAGTTTTGCCTGGCGTTGGGCTCAACATCCCTCCAAAAACGTAGGGAATCAATAGTGACAACAAGTCCAGAAAGACTATCTAACTTGTCCCGCTTAAAATATGGGATTTTCATATCCTTGCCGTCCCAATTTACAAGTTTCGGCTCCACATCCTCATCAGAAATAGACCTAACATAAGGAGTCGCAGCAAAATACTGATTAAAAGCCCTTTCCAGATAAGACACGTACCATAGCCTAAAGCTTTTAAACGAGCCAAAATCATCCAGAACATCGCTCTCGTTATCCACAAAAGGTTCCGTCGCAAGAATCGTAATAGAGCTGGGAGGAGCAAACCAAGCGGGATCAGCAAACTTCCTGGAAGATCCGCCACACCCCGTAAAAAAAACAAGCGCAAAAGAAACCAATAAAAGGAAAGCACATTTTTTCATCACCCAACAAACCTCTTATGGATTTCTGCTTTCCAGATCAACCCGAAAGACAAGATGTGAATCAACAACATCCTTTACAACAGGGATTTCCATTGACTTCTTGAATAAAATTTTTGATTCGCTAACATCGCTATAAAGGATTGCCGTATATTTTTTGTCACTCCTGTTATAAACGATAGAAAGCCCCTGATACGGGACGCCGTCTCTATACCACAGAATCATGTCATCGTCGTATTCAGATTCTTCAAGAGCGTACGACGGGCGGGTGATTTCTATCCGGCGCACAGACTGTTTCAGAGAATCCCCAGAAACTTCCGGTGTAGCCACATCAAATCTGCTACCGGAAAATACAATTTCGTCATTTCGGGATTCGTCCTGAACAGTTTCGTTCACAACAATTCGGAAAAAATTTCCGTATTGACTGCTGCAGCCCGACAACAGGGCAATACAAGAAAATAAAGCTATAACACCTAACCGCATGTACACAATATAAATAAAAAACGGCTCGCAACTGTTAAGCTGCGAACCGTTTTTAAGCTTATGCCTGGCACTGCTACGCAGTGCTAGCTTATCGGCTCGGAAATGAAAACAAACTAGTTTGTTTTCGCTTCACTCGCCTTATTAAGCCTTATTGAGGCGATCCTGAATCATGTCGATGATGTCAGAGAGTTCCTTCGGGAGGTGAGCGCCGAACTTCGGATAGTGATTTTCCTTAACGTCAGCGAGTTCCTTCTTCCAGCCTTCAACATCAACGGAGGTGATTGCGGGGAGAGTCTTCTTGTAGCATTCAGCGAGGCCTTCAGTGTTGAGGGCGCCGTCTGCCGGCATCAGACCAATCGGGGTTTCCTTAGCATTGTCCTTGCCGTCGCAACGGTCGAAGATCCAAGCGAGGACGCGGCTGTTGTCGCCGTAACCCGGCCACATGAAGCCACCCGGAAGTTCTGCATTGTCAGCGTCCTTACGGAACCAGTTGACGTAGAAGATCTTGGGGAGCTTGTCTTCGGTAGACTTCTTACCGATTTCGATCCAGTGCTTGAAGTAGTCACCCATGTTGTAGCCGCAGAACGGGAGGATTGCGAACGGGTCGCGACGGATCTTACCGACTTCAGCAGCGTTAATGGTGGAAGCAGCGGTGATTTCGGAACCAACGATGGAGCCGAGGAACACGCCGTGGTTCCAGCTCAGGGACTGGTGAACCAGAGGAATGGTGGACGGACGACGGCCACCGAAGAGGATTGCGGAGATAGGAACGCCTGCAGGATCTTCCCATTCAGCAGCAATGCAGGGGCACTGATATGCCGGAGCAGTGAAGCGAGCATTGGGGTGAGCCATTTCTTCGCCCTTAGGAGCCTTGTCCTTGGGGAGAGCGTCACGGGTATTGCCCTTCCAGTCAACCAGCTTGCCAGTTGCAGGATAGCCAATGCCTTCCCACCATACGTCGCCATCTTCAGTGAGAGCGCAGTTGGTGTAGATGGTGTTCTTTTCAGCAGAGATAAGAGCGTTCTTGTTGGATTCTG
The DNA here is from genome assembly GCF_003149045.1 of Fibrobacter sp. UWR4. Taxonomy (NCBI): domain Bacteria; kingdom Pseudomonadati; phylum Fibrobacterota; class Fibrobacteria; order Fibrobacterales; family Fibrobacteraceae; genus Fibrobacter; species Fibrobacter sp. UWR4. Next base: position 7,904 of record NZ_QGDU01000007.1, read on the forward strand.
CGGAGGTGCCCGGAGCAACGCCGAAGAAGCCAGCTTCAGGGTTGATGGCGTAGAGACGGCCATCAGCACCAAACTTCATCCATGCAATGTCGTCACCGATGGTTTCGACCTTCCAGCCCGGGATAGTCGGGATGAGCATAGCGAGGTTGGTCTTACCGCAAGCAGACGGGAATGCGCCAGTTACATACTTGACCTTGCCTTCCGGGTTGGTGAGCTTGAGGATGAGCATGTGTTCAGCCAGCCAGCCTTCGTCGCGAGCGAGAACGGTAGCGATACGGAGAGCGAAGCACTTCTTGCCGAGCAGGGCGTTTCCACCGTAGCCGGAACCGTAGGACCACACGAGGTGTTCTTCCGGGAACTGGGAGATGTACTTGAATTCAACGTCAGCGCAGGGCCAGATGCCGCCGTCGGTTTCGCCGTTGTTGAGCGGCTTACCAACAGAGTGGAGGCAAGGAACGAAGTCAGCGTTCGGGTCAGCGTTGAAGATGTCGAGAACCTTCTTGCCGGCGCGAGTCATGATGTCCATGTTGAGAACGACGTATTCGGAGTCAGTGATTTCGATACCGTTCTTGGAGATTGCGGAACCGAGGGGGCCCATGCAGAACGGAATCACGTACATGGTACGGCCGTGCATACAACCCTTGTAGAGACCGGACATGGTCTTCTTCAGTTCAACCGGGTCGATCCAGTGGTTGGTCGGACCTGCGTCTTCTTCCTTAACGGAAGAGATGAAGGTACGGGATTCAACACGAGCCACGTCAGACGGGAGAGAACGGAACAGGTAGCAGTTTTCCTTCTTAGCGAGCTTAGTAGCGAGACCTGCGTCAACGCACTTCTGCATAAGAGTGTTGTATTCTTCAACGGAACCGTCAGCAACAACAACGTTGTCCGGTTCGCACATTGCGATGACTTCTTCAACCCAAGCCTTGATCTTCGGGTGCTTGATGTCGTTCAGAGTAAGAGACATTATGAGCTCCTATTTGGTTAATGTTAAGGCGACCTGAACACGTGGTCCGTGCGCAATTCGCCCTTTCGAGAATTTTCGAACGCTGAAAATGTATAAAAATTTGAAGCGAATAGACACTATCGAGTTTGAAAAATCGTTCAAAATCACACTGAACGAACAAAGTACGGCAAATCAAACCACCCATGGCAGACGACCTCGCCTAGTCCCGTTGACAGTCTCTAAATATTTTTCAGTAAAATTTGCGTTTTTCCACCATTTTTTCTTAAAAATTTGATATTTTATGCATTGTAATTTTTTTCTTTACTTTTTTGAGGAAATATGAGTTGGTCTTACTCTAGAGAACATCAAAAGAATATTCTCTGCATGATTATGGCCGGTGGTCAGGGCAGCCGTCTGCAGCCCCTCACCCGCGACCGAGCAAAACCCGCCGTTCACTTCGGCGGAACTTACCGCATTATCGACTTCGTACTGAACAACTTCATCAACTCCGGCATTTTCAAGATCAAGGTGTTGACCCAGTTCAAGTCCGACTCTTTGAACAAGCACATTTCTGCTGCCTGGAACCTGAATGCAAGCCTGGACCAGTATGTGGACCTGGTTCCCGCCCAGATGCGTACAGGCGACGAATGGTACCGCGGTACCGCCGACGCCATTTTCCAGAACATCAACTTGATTACCGACGAACGTCCGGACCTGGTGGCAATCTTCGGTGGAGACCATATCTACAAGATGGACATCAACCAGATGATTGATTTTCACCTGTCCCGTGCAGCACTTCTCACCATCGCCGCCATTCCCGTGCCGGTGAAGGAAGCTAGCGAGTTCGGCATTATCGAAGTGGATCAGGACAACCGCATGATCGGCTTCGAAGAAAAGCCCAAGAACCCTAAGGAAATGCCGGGTCGTCCGGGTTGGTGCCTCGCTTCCATGGGCAACTACCTGTTCACCAGCAAGTTCCTGGTCCGCGAGCTGATGAAAGGAGCTGAGAATGGAGCTACCGACTTCGGCAAGCACATTATTCCCGCCCTGTATCACGATTATCCAGTTTACGTCTACGACTTCAATACAAACATCGTTCGTGGTGAACAGGCAAGCACCAAGGGCTACTGGCGCGACGTAGGAACTCTTGACGCCTTTTACGAAGCAAATATGGACCTCTGCTCCGAAAATCCGCCGTTCGACCTTTACAACAACTACTGGCCCATCCGTACTTTCAACTGGAACCAGCCGCCTGCACGATTCTTTGCTGGCGAAGGCGAAGCCCATCAGGGAGCAGCCATCGATTCTATCGTGTCTGCCGGTTGCGTTATCGGTGGCGGCACCGTCGTAAAGAGCATTCTTTCTCCTGGTGTTACCATCCAGAAGGATGCCATGGTGGAAGAATCCATCCTCTTCCCCAACGTGACCATTGGACCGGGCGCCAAGGTACGTAGAGCCATTATCGAAAAGGGCTTGCATATTCCTGCAGGCTTCCAGATTGGCTACGACCTGGAACGCGATCGCAAGCTGTTCCATGTGACAGAATCTGGCATCGTCGTTCTCGCCAAGGATACCATCATCAAAGCCTAAGGCCTTGATAGACCGAGTTCGCAGTACATCCGGCGAAGAACCTACGATGTGCGAACTCTCTCGCTAAAAAGGACCGGTTTAAACCGGTCCTTTTTGCTCACTGATCAAGGTGAAACAAAGCGAGTGATGCGATAGCCGCGCCAAAGTTAAAGATTAAAGGAAGCCCCGCATTCGCGGGGCTTTATTCGTTTGAAAAAGGAATTCCCTACGGAAAAATTTCTAACTTTTAGCTGTATGAGTGAAGATGTAACAAGCACACTTTCTCAAAAGGTGCAAGATATTGCAAAGTCCCCCAAATACCGCGGGGCAATCTTCCAGATCGAGGCCGACGAAAATGGTCTCGCCCTGGTGGATGTGAAGGAAGCAAGTCTCAAGGTCTACTTGATGATCGACCCGGACTGCGACAAGATTCTCGAAACACGTTTCTTTACCTACGGTGGCCCCATCTTTACCGCTCTTGCTGATACTTTCTGCAAAAAGATTCAGATGGCAACCATCGACGATGCCTGCAAGATTACTGCAGAATCTATCGAAGAAGAACTGCGAGACATCCCCGAAGTACGCGCCATTCCGGAAACCGCTCCTGAAATCAGCCAGATGAACAAGCTAATCGCTAAGGTCCTGGAAGAATATCCCGAAAAGAAGGCAACCGCCATTATCGTTCGCGAGAAGATGGAACGTATCAAGTACCGCACCCAGACCGCAGAAGGCCGTGCCGAGGCTGATGCCGAATGGAACGCACTCACCAAGGTGCAGAAGATCGAGAAGATCGAGGAATGGCTCCACAAGTCTGTCCGCGGAACCCTGCAGGGCGACGGCGGTGACTTGGAAATTTTAGACCTTACCGAGGACAACCACTTGAAGATTCGTTTCCAGGGAGCCTGTGCTGGCTGTGGCAGTGCCATGGGCGGAACGCTCTTCTACATCGAGGACGAACTGCAGAACAACGTCTACTATAACTTGATTGTTGATCCGGAAGATCCGCTGGACAGTATCAACCAGGAACCCTCCGTATTCGGCGGTGAGCCCAGCGAAACCTAAATTAGTAGGAAGTAGACGGTAGACTGTAGGAAGTTTTCTAGGATTTCTATTTCAAAAGAATTTTAAATTAAACCAACAAACGTAGAGGTTATTTAGACAATAATTAATGATGCGCGTAGCGCCTAACATTCACTGACTACTGTCTACCAATAACTTACTACCAACGAGGATAATATGGCTAAAGAACCGAAAGAACTGAAACTCAAGTTCGTTGACCCGCAGCCCATGCGCTACGGTGAAAACTCTCACCAGGCAGCTGTTTTCTACCGCGACCCCACTTGCACCGAAGCAAGCCTCGCTACCGCAAAGCAGCTCCACGGCAAGGAACTCTCCTACAACAACATTGTTGACGCCGACGCAGCTCTCGAAATGGCTCGCGAATTCGCTGGTGAAAATGCAGTTGTCATCGTGAAGCACATGAACCCCTGTGGCCTCGCTACCGGTAAGACCCTCCGCACTGCCATGGAAGCAGCATGGGAAGGTGACCCGGTGTCCGCTTTCGGTTCTGTTATCGCAGTAACCAAGAAGGTCGACCTGAAGACTGCAGAATTCCTGAAGGGCAAGTTCGTTGAAATCCTTCTTGCTCCGGCTTTCGAAGCCGACGCTCTTGAATTCCTCAAGAACAAGTCCAAGGACATTCGTCTCCTTGAAGTTGGCGAAATCAAGAAGGCCACCAAGATGAAGGTCTACAAGCACGTGATCGGCGGTATGCTGGTTCAGGACCGCGACGTTGACGTTTACGAAAAGTTCGAATGCGTCACCAAGAAGAAGTTTGCAAAGAACAAGGAAGCCCTCGCCCGCTTCACCTGGATCGTCACCAAGCACACCAAGTCTAACGCCATCGTCATGGGTTACGAATACGCCCGCGGCTACTTCCAGGTTCTGGGTCTCGGCCCCGGCCAGCCCAACCGCATCGACAGTAACCTCCGTCTCTGCCAGCCCCGCGTTCGCGACAACGTCGCCCGCATGAAGGCAGCCCAGAAGTTCTTCAACGAAAAGGGCAAGTGCATCGACAAGGCTGGCCTCAAGGCTCTCGAAGCTAAGGTGTTCAGCGAAGTCGTTATGGGTTCCGACGCATTCTTCCCGTTCCCGGACAACGTGGAAGCCGCAGCTGCTGCAGGCGTGCAGTACATCGTGCAGCCGGGTGGCTCCAAGAAGGACGACCTTTCCATTGAAGCTTGCAACAAGCTTGGCGTGGCAATGGTCTTCACTGGAATGCGTCACTTCCGCCACTAAGAGGAACGTCGCCTAGGCGACACCAATAAACAGCCGCGAAATTGCTCTCGTTCCTCGCAGGCACAAAAATGTGTCAATGCGAGGAGCGAAGCGACGTGGCAATCTAAGTTTTTATAGGTATCCATGATTCAATCTTCCCAAAAGGAAATCAATCAGAAAGAAAAGGATTTGTACTACACCGTACTTTCTTTTTTGAAGAAGATCCGCAAGGCGGGCAAGACCACCGATAAGGAATGGAAGGAATACCGTTCCAACATTAAGGGAATTGCACTCTCGCCCGACATGGGTCGCGCCGCAGACATGTGGACCATGGACAACCTGGACCAGTTCATGCCGGACAACACCATGCTGCCACCGCTGAACGATATGGAAAGCATCGCCCGAGTCTCCCCGGAATTTTTGTCCCAGCTGATCGAAGCTCTCTACTACGGCATGCTGAACCTGACTCAGGCCAACATGATCTCGGATGAAATACAGGACGCAGATCCTGATTGCGTCACTACAGCTTCTCTTGAAGAACTCCTTGTAAAGCTCTGGATTGGCAACGCCAAGACCTACAAGAAGATGATTGTTAATTAGGTTAAAGCCTAAAGGATAAAGGTTTAGAAAGTCGCGGCCCTCCGGTCGCGATTTTTCGTTTTTCTAAATTTGCGTACATGACTCAAAATGTTTCTGCACAGAAAGTTCGTGTAATTGGTGGCGGTCTCGCCGGTTGTGAAGCCGCACTGCAGTTGGCAAGCCGCGGTTTCGATGTTCATCTTTATGAAATGCGCCCGGTAAAGCCTACCCCCGCCCATCGTGATGGTCATTTGGCCCAGCTGGTCTGTTCCAACAGTTTCAAGGCTCTTGGGGTCACAAGCGCACACGGACTTCTGAAGCAGGAACTGAGAATGCTGGGAAGCTTCCTCATGGAATGCGCCGCCGAAGCCGCCGTGCCTGCGGGCGATTCCCTCACGGTGAATCGCGACATCTTCAGCGACCTTGTCGAGGCCCGCATCAACGCCTGCCCCAACATTACGCTGCACCGCGAAGAAGTTACCAGTCTCGCCGGAGACTGCCCCACGCTGGTTGCCGCAGGTCCTTTGGCCAGCGACACTTTGGCCGACGACATCTTTAAGCGCCTGGGCAGTGACCGCCTGCATTTCTACGACGCCATCGCTCCCGTAGTGGAAACGGATTCCATCGACTTTGACCACGCCTTCTATATGAACCGCTGGGAAAAGGGCGAAACAGCAGACTTTATCAACTGTCCCCTGGACCGGGAAACTTACGAGAAGTTCGTGGCCGCCCTGGTGGACGCAGAATCCGTGGAGCCCCGCCCCTACGAAAAGCATGAGCTGTTCGAAGGCTGCCTCCCGGTAGAAGAACTGGCCCGCCGCGGTTACGAAACTTTGCGTCACGGCCCCATGCGCCCCATCGGTCTGGGCCTTGGCAATAACGGCAAGCTTTGGTACGCCGTGATCCAGCTTCGCGCCGAAAACAAGCAGAAGACTTTGTACAACATGGTGGGTTTCCAGACCCGCCTCAAGTGGGGAACCCAGAAGGAAATCTTCACCATGGTACCGGCTCTGAAGAATGCCAACTTCGCACGCCTGGGCTGCATGCACCGCAACACCTTTATCGATTCCCCCAAATTCCTGGACAAGACTTTGCGCCTGCGCCCGGATCTGGAATGCGCCAAGGACATTCCGCCCACATGGTTTGCAGGCCAGATTACCGGTTCCGAAGGCTACACCGAAGCGGTGGCCACCGGCTGGTATTCCGCTTGGAATATGGCCCAGACTCTTTTGCACGGCCATGCCGACCCGCTGCCGGATGAAAGTTGCATCGGCGCCTTGATGAACCGCCTGGTGGAAGAAAACGAAGACTTCCAGCCCATGAATTTCAACTTCGGCCTCCTCCCCCATCACGAAGGCCTGAAAAAAAAGAACAAGAAGGAAATTCTTGGAGCCGCAGCAGAACGCGCCGTTCGCCAGTGGATCGCAGAACGAACCATCGGGAACGCCCGCTTCGTTAATCCGCAGGCAGACGAAAACTGCGAAGGTTAATTCTTTTGAATAAAGCCATCATCTTCGTACTTGGTTTACTGCTTTCGTACGCATCGGCGTTCGCTAGTTCGGACCATGAACAGAATATCAGCATAAGCTATGGTTATTTCAATCTCAATGCTATGGCTATTGTGTCTGGCAACATAATATCACATGCTTTCGATAAAGATTTCGAAGATGAAGAAGTAGACTTTATAACGGCAAGTTCATTCAACATTGCCTACGGATTTGAAGTCGGAAAACTTCTTGAAACCGGTGGTTTCCTGACTTACGCATACGTCGCAAATGATATCAATATGCATACCATTTCGCTCATGCCCAAGGCAAAGTTCAATTGGGTCAACAAGACAGATTTTCGTTGTTACTCCCAGTTGGCATTCGGGGTCGCCACAATTTTTGACAGTGACACATTTGATGTTGAAGCTGTATTCCACATCTCTTTAATCGGCTTCGAATTCGGATTAGACACATCATTCTTCTTTGAACTTGGTGCTGGACAAGTCGGATCATTTTCTGCCGGCGTAAAATTCAGCTTATAAAAAAGGCTCCCTCGAGGGGAGCTTTTTTAATTCAATAAGCGTAAAGCATCTTTTATTGAAATAGCCTTGACCTTGGTGTTTTGAAAATCCTTAAGGTTCTGAGTCACAACGAAATCAAGATTTGATACAGAAGCGCATTGCTGCTGTAAACCATCTTCTAGATCCTGAAAAGGGGTTTGATTCAACACGTTATCAAACATCACCTGGCTTTCAGGAATAACTTTCATATTTGCTAGTACAAACAACGTTAGAATTCTTCGTTTTTCTAACGTCAAGTTTTTTCGCGTTATATAAAACAGATCTGTTAGCGAATGCGACGAAACATATCCATCAACAACACCATTCACTATAGCAGACATCAAGCGCTCTGCATCTAAATGAAATTCACTTCTATTTAAAATCCAATCTATCAAAACATTCGTATCAACAAAGATTCTCATACGCCATACCGGGCATCAAGATATTCATTCATTGATTCACGAATATTTAAAGATTCCGCATCGATGCATCCGGAAAATTCCTTGAACAGGGCAATATTGCCTTTCATTGTAGAATTTTCTTTTGCGCTCATTGCATCAAGTAAAACAGCAAGCAACTCAGCCTGCTGTTCTGCTGTAAGCGACAAAACATTCTCTGTATATTCAGCAAAAGCGGTTTCTGACATATTGATAAATCTATAAATCGTTTATCAAAAATGCAAGTACACCAAACATTTTGCAAACTACAGTTTGCACGATCCTATCGGATTTGCGGTCCACCAGAAAAGAAAAATCCGTGATAACAACTAAAAACGAATCATCGAACGATTAATGTCCGAAATCTTTCGGGCACCGCACATGTACATGGTATCTTCAAGTTCGGCCTTGATTTTATCCAGGTAGATTTCGATGCCTTCCTGACCGCCACCGTAATAAGAAATCAAGACGGGACGGCAAATGAGGCAAGCGTCTGCGCCCATGGCCAGGGCCTTGAACACATCCAGGCCGGAACGGATGCCGCCATCCACGAGAATCTTGGTTTTCGGAGCCGCCCCCGCGGAACCAGCGGTACCCTTGACGGCTGCAACAATTTCCGGAAGCACTTCTGCGGTAGCGGGAGTGTCGGAGAGAACGCGGCCACCGTGATTGGAAACGATGATGGCGTCGGCACCGGCTTCAACAGCCTTGAGGGCGGTGCGGGCGCTCATGATGCCTTTGACAATGAAGGGCACTTTTGCATAAGCCTTCAGTTCGCGCAGGTCTTCGACGGTCTTGGTACCGCCACCCTTGCCGTTGAAAGTCTTGAGATGCGGAAGGCCAGCGCTATCCACCACCACACACATGGCCTGCGGCAAGCAATCCTTGTACAAGTCCATCAGGCTCTCAATGCCTTCGTTGGTGCCGGGATTAAAAACAGGAATGCCGCAGTTGCCGTGTGCCTTGCCCGATTCGATGGCGCGGTCCCAGACTCGCTGGTCGCGGCCATTGCCGTAGGCGTGGAAAATTCCGCGGGATTCACAGGCGGCCATGCACTTTTCATTAAAATCCGCCACGTCGTCGGTGGGGTTAAACTGCATGGCGATAGACCCGATGGGAGCGGTAATGAGAGGCAAACTTAGCTTGAGGCCCAGCAGCTCAGTGCTAGTATCAATGGGAGTGTTGGGAACGAAAGTATCCACATTCAGCTTGATGTTGCGCCAAGCCTTGAAATTGTCATTGGCACCGTTGCCCGGAGCCTTGGAACCGGGGCCCGGCATGGTGTTGCCGCAGGCAAGGCCGTTACAGACGGGGCAAACTTTGCAGTTGGGGCCAATGTTCTTCTTTGCGTTTTCAAGAACTTCTTGATAAGTCATTTGATACCTCAAAAAAGAATATAAGAAAGAACAAGCAAATAAGCATTGTTTCAATGATATAAAAAGAAAAAAAAACAAAAAATAGGGTACTAGAGTCACATAAAACATCTTTTTAGTAACCCACATTTTAATTTATCCGTAATAAATAGCCTGTCTGTGAAACAAAAGAAGTCTTTATACATTGATTTTTCGTTTCTTATGATAAGGATTTTATCGAATGCAGCTTATTTCAAGGCCTAATCAGTTAATTTGTACAAAAACAAGGGTACTAAACAAGTCCAAAACATCCATTTAGTAACCTAATTCTCAAAAAAACAATATTTCTTTTTTTGTCGAACTGACTTCGCAGTTCGATCTGGCGTTACCTAGGATACAAAAAGAGGCCCCACAAGGGGTGCCTTTCTCGTATGCGGGGGTAGCCAGATTGTTCTCGTCGCTACTCGTCTTCGACGAGCGACTCGAACCCTTCGGGCTTGGGCTGATGCCCAAGCTCAAAAATTGCCATACGCACTCACTTCGTTTCGTGCATTGGTAATTTTTGTCGAACTGACTTCGCAGTTCGATCTGGCGTTACCTAGGATACAAAAAGAGGCCCCACAAGGGGGTCTCTGTCAAACCTTCGGCTCGCGGGGTTGCCAGATTGCTGCGCAAGGCAATACGGCAAAGCCGAGCCTTGCTTGCCCTGGCGGGCTCCGGCCTACGACCGGAGCGCAATATTTTCCCTTACGCACTCATTTCATTCGTGCATATGAAAAATATTGTCGAACTTTCAGTTCGATCTGGCCCATCCTGAATACACAAATAAGGCCACCCCCTTTATGGGGGTGACCTTATTTGTATCGGGGTAGCCAGATTCGAACTGACGACATTCTGCTCCCAAAGCAGACGCTCTACCAGGCTGAGCTACACCCCGATTTTTAAAGAAAAGACCGATTCCGATTACTCGAAACCGGCCTTTCCTGAGCTATGAAGGACTCGAACCTTCGACCCACGCCTTAAAAGGGCGTTGCTCTACCAACTGAGCTAATAGCCCGAGTGAGACCAAATATACTAAAGGTCGCCTGTTTTGTAAAGGCAAAACTGGGATTTTACACAAAATAGTGGTTTTTATAAATACGAAACGTACATTCTTGACGTACAAATTTTTTAAATTTGGATTATGCCGTTTAAGATTTCCAAGAGCGCTTTGTTAGCAGGTCTACTGTTGCCTACTGCAGGTATGGCCTATTTTACACAGAACGACGCTGGACGTGAAGTTTTTTCCTTCATGAATACTTTTGACGGCCCCCGCAACACGGCTTTGGAAAAGGCTGCGGGCGCACTTTTCACTTCAGATCCCACCATTGCCTTGGTAAACCCTGCTAGCTTGATAATGCCCGAGGGCAAGAATCATATGGCAGAAGCACATTGGCAGACAGGGGATTTTGCAGACAACCAGGGAAGCCTGTCCTATACCGGACATTACCAGAAGTACATTCTACAGTTAGGCTACAACTGGTTGGACTACGGGACTATTGAAGGTTATGACGATTACGGCGACGCTACAGGCAAGGACTACAATCCGTTCAGCCAGTTGATTACCGCAACGATCGCCTTCCCCATGAAGCATTTTAGCTTCGGTGCCACCATCAAGTTCGCAACGGACAATCTTGCGGATGACGAAGGTGCAAGAACAGCCATGGGCGCCGCTTTTGACTGGGGTATTACCTGGCAGTCCGAAAGCAAGTTGTTCGGACTTGCTCTGGCAGCCCGAGATTTCGGCTGTTTGCTCCGCGACTATGTGGATGATGACGAAAACCAGTATTATCCCATGTCCCAGACTTTTATTTTCAGCGGTTATATGCGTGCTAGGGCGATTCCTCGTCTGACTCTTTTTGCCGCCGCCGAATTCCCACGCTTTGCAGAACCGTTCCTGAACCTGGCTGGCGAATATAACCTGGGCAAAAGTTTCTTTGTCCGTCTCGGATTCTCTAGAACCTGGCTGGACTTGTATCGCGACGCTTTGGAACTGATGGCATCCGAGAACCGCCCGGATGAGACCAACCGGGCACACATGCTGAGCGCAGGTCTAGGTTACATCCACCCGCTTTTCTCTGTGGATTACAGTTTCTCCTACTTAGCACAAGGTCTAGGCCAGGAACATCGCCTCGGCATTAGGTTCAACTTCTAATGAGACAGTTCGACGTTTTCGTTTTTGACAACACAAGCGAATTCGATTCCTGGCAGCCCACTTTCGAAGATCCCGCCTTGGGATGGTTCCACACCAAAGACTGGAACAAGGACCTTAACGAGCTGGAAGCAGAATGGATTGTCTTTGCACATCCGTCCATCAACATCGACAGGGAATTTCTCAACGAACTTGCCATAGAAACGGATAGTTTCCCCATGGTGGACGCATTCGCCCCCCGCGTGAAATCCAACGGACATTTTTACGGTGGACTACTCATTGACGGCTCCAGAGGATTCTCCCCCATTTCCGAACTGGAAGAACTGCGTTACGTGGCGGGACCTAATCCGCTCATTGGAGTTTTCTCCCGAAGGATTATCCAGCGCACAGGACTGTTCGATCAGGATTTGCCTGAAAGCCTGAGACTTCTGGATTACAGTTTGCGCATGGCTCATGCCGGAGGAAAGATGTTCAGCGTGCCTTACCTGGTGGCAAAGGCCTTTGACGAAAAGATTGACGAAAACTTGCAGTGCAAACTGGACGGGACTTTCTTGAACCAGGGTTCCATGGCAAAGGAACTCTGGCCAGTCATGTATAAGAATATGCAGCATGGCACCACGCTCTCGTATACCATGAGGCATCCCACGACCATGGGAATGTTCATCAAAACATCGCAGGAACTTGACGAAAAGAGAAATAAGGCAGTGCTGCTTTCAAAGCTCTCGGAAAAACACCTAAACGCCATTTCCGTCAAGAAGAAGTAATTCTAATTGAACTGCCCGCTGACCTGCATCAGCATGACCGCAAATTGTCAGTATGGCTATTAAAAGAAAATCCAGACGGCAATCCAGAAGACCATCAGACAGAATTCCATTTCCTTTGAAATTCTAGAAAGGAACGAACTGCCCAGAGCCAATCCCAAAATTGCAATCAGTCGTGTCCAGGCAAAATCTTCACCCCTGTAATACAGAGAGATATTTCCAAACAATTCAATCCACAGCCAGAAAATCTGGGCAAGAACCACATAGACCCTGCGGGATTTCCGGAGCGCCGTGGTAGAGAAGCAAAGACAGAGTGCCAACAGGCGGAACGGATAGTACTCCACATCTCCTGCGGCTGCAGAATAGGCTACAAACAGCAAGAGGGATACCGCAAGGACCATTCCATTGCGATACAAACCTGAACCTGGTCGCCACAGGTAATAGGCACATCCCAGGGCCAGCAGACAGCCAAGTGCATTCAGCAGAGGAATCATTCCGAGACCTCCTTCGCCAGGCTTCGCATATACTGGACTAGCCCTCGGATTTCATCTTCCGTGAGACGATCTCCGTAAGGATTCATATTGGCACGGCCCTTGGCAACAACCTGATAGAGAGAGTCTTCTCCTAAAGAATCAAGACGATCCAAAGTCAAAGCAGTAGGCACCGGATAGAACTCACGGACGAACTTTTCATTCAGCCTACCGTCGGTTCCATGGCAGGAGGAACAGCGGGAATTCCATAGAAGTGCGGAAGATTCCCGAGTGACACTTCCCTGCATAAAGGAGTCTTGAATCCTTACCGCAGAAACTTTCTCTTCCGAAGGTTTTGTTGGAATACCAGCATAGAAGATCCCGACGACGCCACCCAAAAGAAGGGCACCGATTGCAACCATAAGAAGTTTCTTCCAGGAACCAACCCGAAGTTCAAAAGACACTTCCATCCAAATAGAGAGTCCTGCAACCAGGGCAATCATGGGATAAGTCAAAGGCAACAAATTTACCAGTTCCAAGTTGCTATCGGGAAGACTCAAGCACCAAATACAGAACAGGATAGTCAAAAGAACTCCAAAGAGAACAGGCAAGCGAAGGACCCGGAATTCAGTCGATGAGAACGGCAGAATATAGCCTTCCTTCACATGATTTGCAGATTCCGTACGGGACACATCCGCTTCCATTTCACTTCCATCCATTTCACCAAAATAGGTGTTGTAATCTTCCATGAACCGCCCTACATAATGGCGCAGCCCATAGAACAGCAACATGAAGAGTCCGATGGAGAAGGAAATGAGGCCGTAATCCACCCACCCAAGATGCGCACCCACATTTTCAAATGAAGGCGAAACAAGATAAAGGCGCTCCAGGAAAAGTCCCGTCAAAATGGAGAGACTGACCGCCAGGCGACCACGACGAGTATCACGAACAAAGGCAACCCAATAAAGTTGAGGAAGCACTCCCGCACAGACAAAAGTCCAAGCAAAGAACTCATCTTTCGCCAGGAAGTCCCAAAGCCAGATAATGCAGATGATCCAGGAGGAAACCATCATCAAACGTTCCAGCATGCGAACACGGAAACCCTCTGCACACAGGAGCGCATTTACCAGGGCAAGTCCCGAATAGATTGCCCCCACCACAAAGTACACAGGGAAGAAAGCCCCCTGCCAGGAAGGAACGAAGGTGGTCGCAAAATCCAGGCTTACAACAGAATGAACCCACAAGACCAGAGGCAGCAACAACCAGGCCAGAGGCTTACGGATTTTTTCCAATGCGGGCTTTTTCTGGGAAGAAAGATGATTCTGGAAGAAGAGCACCGAGAGAATGCCGTAAACAGCGATGCAGCAGAAATCCCATACCAGCGGGGAACCTGCATTGGGGAATATCCCTCGCCCATCCATAAAGGGAGCCACCATGTAGAAGTTTTCAAGAACCCCCAGATGAATCAAGGGGAACGTCATGGCAAGGCAAAGGCTGCATAAGGTGGAAAGTTCCGCAAGCATTGCCGTGCGTCGATCCAGGCGGACCTTCAGTGCAAGGAAAATGGCCGAAAGCAAAGTTCCTGCATGGGCAAGTCCAATCCAGAAAACAAAAAGCGCAATGGGGGTTCCCCAGAAGGTACGGCCATCCGTATACCAGCTTTCAGGACCTTCGTAAATGGAAAGTCCCAAGGCACCAAGGCCAGGCAGGAGCAGCGCCAAACCGATCAGTCTTAGAACCTTCAGCATTAACGACGCTCCATAATGAAAAGAACGGAAGGATCAAAGCCAGCAAGACTCTTGGGCGCATAAAGGGTACGGCCAGCAACTGCCTTGACCAAGGGAGATTCCTTATCCAGCCAGTTCCCGAATATAATCGCCTTCTTGGGGCAAGCTTCTGCACAGGCGGTTTTTACCCCACGACCTCGCCATTCCTCTGCCTTCAGGGAAACGGCCTGTTCCGTCTTGAAACGCAGGCGGTCATCCTGTAGGCGGTGGAGACAGAGGGAACACTTTTCCATGACGCCCTTGTCACGGGTGGGAACCTTGGAATTGAAAACTCTACTCAATCCCAAAGCCTTACTGTCGTGGAAGTTAAACTTTCGAGCCTGCACGGGACAGTTTGCACCGCAAAATCTGGACCCCGTACAACGCTTGTACATCATGGTGCTGAGACCATCTTCACTATGGCTTGCAGCCCCCGTAGGGCAAACTTTTTCGCAGGGCGCGTTCCCGCAGTGGGCACACATGAAAGGAGCGTTCCCCCGCATTTCGATCCAGTGCATAAATCGACCCCGGGCAGCATCCTCATCGGGAACCAGGGGGACGTTGTTTTCCTTATTGCAGGCAAGGATACACTTGCCGCATCCATCGCAGGCGTTCAAGTCAATGACCATGCCAAAACGATTCCTGCCCATCTTCCCCCTCACGGGTAGTTCCTTAGGGAAGGGCACCGGAACCAAATCCAGATCCTTACGGCTCATGGACATTGCCAGACGGACTTCATCTTCAAATTTTTTCACATCCGGCGAGCCACTTAATACATCCGACAATTCGGACAATGCATTCTTGCGGCAACCGAAAAGAAGACCGGCTACGGCCATCAGGGAACAGGACTTGATGAAATCACGACGATTCATTGCCATAAATATACCTAGCGATGGCAGGAGGCGCAATTCGTTGACGCCGGCTTGTAACCCATATCTGCGTTCGTTTCGCCACGATGACACTGAAGGCAGGTCTTCATATCGAACTTTTCACCGCCATAGATGTTTTTAGAAACATCCCCATGGCAACTCGAACAATTTACCCCGGCGGCGGCATGGACCCCATGATGGAACACCACATGGTCCGGCAAATTGGATTTTCTGGACCAAGGCTTTTCTGGAGCCCGTGCCAATGCAGAATCCAAGGTTTCAATTCCCGGATTTTCCGTCAGAGGAAGACGATGGCAATCCATGCAATCCTTCTTGGATGGAAAATAAGCTTTCGCCTGGGAACGACTTCCCGAATGGCAGGACGCGCAATCCAGACCGATAGAATCCCCATGGAGAGAATGGTCGAAAGGGACACCCGCAGAAATACTTCCGCCCGAATTAGAAAGACCCGCACGGAAAGGTTCCGCCCCACGTCCCACCAAAAAGTCCGCCAGGAAAAAAGCAAACACCAGGGAGAAAAGCGCCACAAGAAATTTCACTTGGGCCTCCCCGGATCCTCTGGATTTTGAAGAATGAAAAGCAGCCAGGCCGTCATCATCCTGGCCTGGGTTTCCGTCAGGGGAGTAATATCCATGGCAGGCCATTCATCGGGATGCTTCGGCGTCGGATGCATCAAGTACTTGACCATTTCCTCCGGATGGTCCACATACTGCTGGACATTGTCCCTCATGGGAGGAGCAGCAAACTTTCGGGCCCAACGATGGCAACCCTTACATTCATTCTGGAAAAATTCCTGGGCATCCGTTTTCAGTTCCGGAGTAACGGCAGGAAGCGTAAAAATGTCCAGCGCAAACAACGCACTGGCCAACGCCATAACCGCCAAAAAAATCCTTAACCGAATACCCATCGTAAAGTGAAATATACCATTTTTCTATCTTTTGTCTTATGGGAATTATTGAAATCATCATTATCGCCATCGTAGAAGCAATGGACTGTTTCGCCGTGGCAATTGCAACAGGTCTTAGCAAGTCCGACATTCCCTACTCCAGGGCAATGCTTCAATCGGTGTCCTTTGGCGTTTTCCAAGGCGGAATGACATTGCTTGGATATTTTCTTGGAAACTTTGCAGAACAGTGGTTCGAGTCCATCGGCACCCCCATCGCCTGCGCCATCCTCTGCATTTTGGGCGGCCGCATGATCTGGGGAGCCGTCCGTGGAGGCGATGAAGAAGCTGCAAAAACCAGCACCAGGAACCTTTCCATCGCAAACATCCTTTTGATGTCCGTCGCCACAAGCATTGACGCCTTTGCCGTAGGAATTTCCTTCGCATTCATCAATGCAGACATGGTGACCGCCACTTCCGCCATCGCAATCGCAAGCTTTGTCATGGGCGTCATCGGTTACGAAATCGGTCGTCGCGCCGCAAAACAGTTCAAGACGAAAATTCCCGAAATCATTGCAGGAATCATTCTGATTGGCATTGGGATCAAGATGTTCTTTTAGTATTTTGCTGGGAAAGAGACTGACATGGACCAGAAAGAATTTGACCGCACCCGATATTTTGAATTAAAAAAACAGCTGGAAGAAGCCAGCCGCCTTTACTATAAGGACGGCATCTCCCCCATGAGCGACCAGGATTTCGACTTTGGACTCAAGGAGATGGAAGCCCTGGAAAAGAAGTATCCGGAACTGGGCGGTTCGAATTCCTTAACCAAGAGAGTGGGTAGTGACCTTACCAACGATTTCGCCAAGGTGACCCATGCGGTTCCTATGCTCAGCATTTCCAACGTGTACAGCGCGGAAGAAATGCAAGAATTTGTAGACGCAGCAGAAAAAGGTCTGGAAGAAATCGGCATTGCCGCTGATGCATCCTCCAAATGGATTTGCGAACGCAAGATCGACGGCGTGAGCCTCAGCATCGTGTACGAAAACGGTCGCCTGAAGCAGGCGGTGACCCGCGGCGACGGCGCCCAGGGCGACGACGTCACCTTAAACGCCCTGACAATCAGCGACATTCCTGAATACTTTGACGCAAAGAAGCTGAAGATCGACCCCTCGGAAATTCCCCAGGGCACTTTCGAAGTCCGCGGTGAAGTCTACATGGAGCGGGAGGCCTTTGAACGTCTTAACGAGCAGTTGATTCTTGAAGGCAAGAAGATTTTCCAGAACTGCCGAAACACGGTTTCCGGCTCCCTCAAGCTGAAGAGCGTAAACGAATGCAAGACCCGCCCCATGCGCTTCTTTGCATACCACATTCCCCAGAGTTCCAACCAGACTCATCAGCAGAACTTGGAACAGCTGAAAAAGCTGGGTTTCAACACCAACCAGTTCTGGACCGCCGATACAGTTGATGAAATCATGAAGATTTCCGAGAAGATCGGTGCGGACCGCGACAACCTGCCTTTCGACATCGACGGCATGGTGGTGAAGCTGAACAACTTGGAACAGCAGCGTGCCCTGGGCACCACCAGCAAGAGCCCCCGCTGGGCTATCGCCTACAAGTTCAAGGCGGAGCGCGCCTACACGCCCCTGCTCTCCGTGGAATTCCAGGTGGGCCGCACCGGTGCCGTGACGCCGGTAGCGAACCTTGCACCCGTGCGCCTTGCAGGTACCACGGTAAAGCGCGCCACCCTCCACAACTTCGATGAAGTGGCACGCCTTGATTTGCATTTCGGCGATACAGTTGGCGTTGAGAAGGGTGGCGAAATCATCCCGAAGATTACCGACGTCAAGAAGGAATTGCGCCCCATCGGGGCTGAACCTGTACGCGCCCCGGAAGTGTGCCCCGAATGCGGCACTCCCCTCACCCATGTGGATGGCGAAGTCATTTTACGTTGCGAAAATCTCCACTGCAAGGCCCAGGTGCAATGCCTCTTCGAACACTTCGTCAGCCGCGAGGCCATGAACATTGAAAATCTGGGCCCCAGCCTCATTGCAAGCCTCATCGCCACAGACAAAATCAAGCGTATTCCAGACTTGTACCGCCTCACTATGGAAGACCTGGAATCCCAGGAACGCATGGCGAAGAAAAGCGCCAAGAATGTCTTTGACGCTATCCAGGCCAGCAAGGAACGCAGCCTGGAGAATCTGCTCCACGGTTTAGGAATCCGCTTTGTAGGCCGTACCAGCGCCCGCAACCTGGCAAAACATTTCCGTACTTTGGAAGCAGTCCGTACAGCCCCCATCGAGGAACTCCTAAAAGTTCAGGATGCAGGTCTTGTCATCGCAAATTCCGTATACGATTTCTTCCATACGGAAATGTACACCAATGAGGTGGATGAGTTGGTTGCCCTCGGGTGCCCTACGGAATTCAAGGGCGTCGTAAAAACGCTTTTCGCAGGCCAAACCGCTGTCATCACCGGGACGTTACCGTCCATGGACCGCGACGAGGCCCGCAAGCTCATCGAAGAAAACGGCGGCAAGGTCAGCGGGTCTGTCAGCAAGAAGACCAGCTGGGTGCTGGCCGGTGAAGCCGCAGGCAGCAAGCTGACCAAGGCAAATGAGTTGGGCGTTCCCGTCCACGACGAGGCATGGCTTCTGCAACAGATTGCGGAATCTGAAGACGTCATCCTGGAGGGAGCAACGCGACCGATAGGATCCAAAGACGAACCTATCCAAACGAGCCTGTTCTAGGAAATTTCATCCCGGATTCTATCGGACCCAAAGGGTCCTCCAGAATGACGTAAGAAAATTATTGCGCCGGTGTTTCAGCAGGCTTTTCTACCGTAGATTCAGCAGGCTGTTCCGCCATGGTAGCCTTTTGCGGTACAATCTTATTCCTCACGCAACGCACGGAGAAGGAGAAGTTCTCGAAATCTTCCATGGAAGCAAAATCATCCTTGGAATAAATGATGTTCCAGTAGACTGCACCCATTCCGTCACCACCATGAGCGGCCCAGAAATACGTGCTTGTACCTAGTTCAGCATATTCCCCGTCTGCAAATCGGTTACCCGAAGGCAATGCGTTAAATCCACTGACAGCAGATATGGGAGCTCCACCGCGGGCCCATCCTTCCTTGCTCTTCAAGGCGGAACCGATTCCACCCCTACGCATATTCAAGGCCTTCTGACCAAGAGCAATCCATTCCTCGTTCGTCGGCATATGCCATCCTTCGGGGCAAATCCCCTGATGTTCCGCCATGATACCGCCAGACATGGAATTATCCACATAATCCGCAGGAAGCCTCATGGCCACATGCCACGGGTACAGGCGTCCGTAGGACTTACAGCGGATATCCTTGTCCTCGTAGCAGTAGCTGCCCGGTGCCGCAAAACGCAGGTTTTCCGCCATCCAGGTATCGTTCCCGATAGTCACCGTCTTGTAGCGGTTATCGTCACGGACGTCATAGATGGAAGTACTGTCATAAATTTCGTCTATGTCCGGGGGATCCATCATGCAGCGTAAATAGTAGGCTTCATCCTTACGAGCGGTGTCCCGAACAAATTCATCGTCGTTATAGGAAAGAGTCATGGCCACAGCAGTAATGGAATCCACTTCGGAACCAGACCAGAAACCTGTAAAGCTTCCAAAGCCGCTAAATGCCAGTTCCGGTTTCCAGGTAGAATCTACAACGCAGGAATCGGTAAAGACAGTATCAGCCACTCCCCCCTTCTTTGCAGGAGGGATAATCTGCTTGATAACCGTTTCACAAATCATCCTAGGCTTGGTATATTGAATTGAACCGAGTGGTTCCGCATTGAAACCAAAACCATTGATACCAGCCATGGCATCCTCGTTTTCCTGCCAGCCCGTACGGGATTTAAGGTTGGTTCCTACATCCACAGAAGGGTCAATATCCTTTAAGTAGGAATCAAGTCTATGGAAATCCAAAGCAGTGGGTACATGCCACCCATTGGGACAAACACCCTTAGGCTTCACCTTGGAAATGGAATCCCTACCCACCTTTCTGGCGTATTCGTCCCCAAGTTTCACCACGACATGCCAGGGATAAAGACGGCCATACTTTTCGCAATTTTCAGGCTTATTCTCGTAGCAGAAACTACCCGGAACCTTCACGTCCAGGTTGTTTGCCATCCAGACCTGATCCCCGATATGGACCGTCTGGATCGTACGGCCCTGAACCTCGACCACCTTTGTTTCAATATGAGGAACAGGAGAAGGCGGTTCCTTGATTTCATATAGACGGTCTTCGACGCAACGGACGGATACTGCATTTTCCTTACTCTCGAATACACGATCCAAAGTGCGTAAATCATAAACCAAGCGCCAGAAATAAGCTCCGCTAGCATCGTATTCATTGGATGCCCAGAACTGAGCAGAATTTCCAATGTCCATATACTCGCCTATGAAATAACGTTCACCCCCCGGAAGCGCATTAAAACCGAATTCATCCTTTCCTTCGGGGATTCGCATTTCACGTTCCCATTTTTCGGAAGACTTAAGGCTAATGCCAACACCATCGGAAATGCCCTTCTTCCCCACGAAAGCTTTCATGATCTTCCATTCCTTATTGGAAGGAATATGCCATCCCATGGGGCAGACATCATGAATCTTGTTAATC
The DNA here is from genome assembly GCF_003149045.1 of Fibrobacter sp. UWR4. Classification (NCBI taxonomy): domain Bacteria; kingdom Pseudomonadati; phylum Fibrobacterota; class Fibrobacteria; order Fibrobacterales; family Fibrobacteraceae; genus Fibrobacter; species Fibrobacter sp. UWR4. The sequence goes on from NZ_QGDU01000007.1 coordinate 28,711, forward strand.
TTCTTGATTTTCTTGATGGATGTATTGTTGTAAAAATCCACCAGCATACGAGCCTGGGCCCAGTTGTACAGGCGGCCATAAGTCTCGCAGTTATAGTCCTTATTGTCGTAGCAAAAACTGCCCTTCACATTAAAACGAAGGTTTTCTGCAAACCAGCGCTGTTCACCGATCTGCACCGTCTTATAAACTCGACCATCACGCTTATCCTTGAAATCCGGCATCTTTTCCACATAGGCAGAAGCCGAAACAGCCAAAAGCAGGATTGTACACCCAACAAACTTAAAAAGACGTTTTGTAAACATTCATTAACTCCAAACATCAATATAGATACAATTTCCAACATCATCCAAACTTTTGTTCAAAAAAACACAAGCAAATTCAAAAAAAGACCCCCGGTTATTCACCGAGGATCTTTTTACAGAAAGTCTATCGCCTCAGTCATGCCCAAGCAAGCTTGGTCGCGACATTCGGCTCAAAACTTTTTAAGCTTTAGTTAGCTAGTAATAATTTTCGCTACGCGAAAATTATTAGCATGCGCCCTGCCACTTCATAGCGTCAGCAACCTTGAGGAAGCCAGCAATGTTTGCACCCATGACGAGGTTCTTCTTGTCGCCGTACTTTTCAGCAGCGGAAGAAGCAGCCTTGTAGATGGAGGTCATGATGCCATCGAGCTTAGCGTCGACTTCCTGGAAGGTCCAGGAGAGACGTTCGGAGTTCTGAGACATTTCGAGACCGGAGGTAGCAACGCCACCAGCGTTTGCAGCCTTAGCAGGTCCAAAGAGAACGCCAGCCTTGAGGAAGGCTTCGATTGCTTCCGGAGTAGAAGGCATGTTAGCACCTTCAGCAACAGCCATCACGCCGTTAGCGATAAGAGCCTTTGCGGATTCTTCGTCGATTTCGTTCTGAGTTGCGCAGGGAAGAGCGATGTCGCACTTGACAGTCCAAACGCCCTTAGAACCTTCGTGGTATTCAGAACCCGGAACGCGCTTTGCGTATTCAGAGATACGGCCTCGTTCGACTTCCTTGATCTGCTGAACAACTTCAACCTTGATGCCGTTCGGGTCATAGATGTAACCGTTGGAGTCAGAAACGGTAACAACCTTTGCACCGAGTTCCTGAGCCTTCTGGGTAGCGTAGATAGCAACGTTACCAGAACCGGAGATCACGACAGTCTTGCCAGCGAAAGAGGTGTTGGCGAGGTCCTTGAGCATTTCGCGGGTGAAGTAGCAGAGGCCGTAACCGGTAGCTTCGGTACGTGCGAGAGAACCACCGTAGGAGAGACCCTTACCAGTGAGAACGCCGACGAATTCGTTGCGGATACGCTTGTACTGACCGAACATGTAACCGATTTCGCGAGCGCCAGTACCCTGGTCACCAGCCGGAACGTCGGTGTCAGCGCCGATGTGCTTGCAGAGTTCAGTCATGAAAGACTGGCAGAAGCGCATCACTTCGTTATCAGACTTGCCCTTGGGTTCGAAGTCGGAACCACCCTTGCCGCCACCCATGGGGAGAGTAGTGAGGGAGTTCTTGAAGATCTGTTCGAAGCCGAGGAACTTCAGCATGGAGAGAGTAACTTCGCCACGGAGACGGAGACCGCCCTTGTAAGGACCGATAGCGGAGTTGAACTGAACGCGGTAACCGCGGTTAACCTGAACGTTGCCCTTGTCATCCAACCAAGGTACGCGGAAAGTGATAACGCGTTCCGGTTCGACCAGGCGGTCGATCACGCCGTTGGTTTCCCAGGACTTGTCCTGAGCGAGAACGGGGTCCAGGGATTCGAGGAATTCACGAACAGCCTGGTGGAACAGAGCCTGATCCGGATCGCGTGCGACGACCTTTTCATAGACGGACTTGAGGTAAGCATTCTGGATTGCCATAATGTATTTCTCCAATTGAGAGTTTATTGTTTGTTTTTGTTACGGTTTTAAAGATAACAAATAATGAAAAAAAACAAGTGGTTTTATACAAAAAACGTTCATTTCTTACATTTTTGTAAGTTAGTTTTTTAGAATATTTTCAAAGTGCTATTTTTCGCAAAATTTAAAGGGTCTATTTCCAAAAAACTCACATTTTTGTAAGTTAGACATCCCAACAAACAAACGTAAACAAAGATTTACATCCATAAATTGAAAGTTTTCCATTTTTTGTACTCCAAAGCAGGATTCAAGCGCCCGAAAACAAAGAAAACCTCCCCCACAGGGAGAAGGTTTTCCATAAGCTCTAAACCGAAATTTGAGAATTAGAGGCTCTTGATGGTGTAAGCCATCTTTGCGTTCCGGGAGGTCACACGAACCTGGAGAACGCCCTTAGCCTTGGGAAGGAAGAAGACTTCACGACCCTTGCTTTCCATAGACTGGACCATATTGCCGTTCAAGTCAAATACCTGGACCTTGAAAGGAGCTGCATTTGCACTAGCAACACTTACCACACCATTGGCATTGACCAAACGGAAGGAACGGGCTGCAACAGCCTGATTGCCGATAGCAATGTTGCCACCCGGATTTACCGCAGAAGTATCCTTAGCCGTAGTATCCTGGACAGAAGGATTCTGAGTGGTAGTATCCTTCACCAGCGGAGAACTCTGGGTACCCAAAACGGCATCGGACTTAGGAGCCTTCTTGGAAAGGATATAACCGAGAGCGCCCACCAGCGGAGCGTTCAGGTCCACGCAGACTTCGTTGGTGCTGTAGTTGGAAACAGTACCGTTATGGCTTCCACTATTGAAGTCACCAGCAATCATGCCACCCAGAAGCTTGTTCTTTTCGGGAGGACGCAAGCCGGAATCCACTTCACGGCCTTCATCTTCGTTAGCATAGTAACCACGATGATGAGGTGCGGTAGGAGCGTTAGCGCCATTAGCCGTAAAGCCAACCACATAGGACTTCTTGCTATTGTTGTCGCCCAACAGGTAAGCAATGTTCTTTTCAATCATGCTATCGTAGCTGTCGTCGTCATAATACTTCGCATAGAGAGCATAAAGGAACGCGCCACCGGAGGGAGAACGAACCGGGAAGTCTCCGGAGCCCTTCTTTTCCGGGATAAAGATGCTGTTTTGCGCCTTATTCTTGTACATCTTGTCCAAGAACATCTTGGGAGTAGCAGCACCATAGTCATCACTGTCGATACCGATGGAGTGACCAACGATTACGGACAGAGGAATGGCATTCGCATAGTTCATAGGAGTGGAAGCGCCACCGCTAAAGTCAAGATCGTAGAAGACATCTTCTGCGGCGCTCTTGTACTTGCTATCCTTAGTGGTGCGGTAAAGTTCAAGGGCAGCCAGGAACTGACCATCAGTCACACGGCCATTCCACCAGTTGGCATTGTAGAAAGAGCCAGAAGTGGTCACGCCCTTGTGAGCCATGGCATAGGCATAGGCATTCTTTGCGCCCTTCAGGTACTTTGCACGGTTGGATTCATCGGGATCCACACGGGCCATCACCGCAAGCATTGCGGCGGCCATACCAGAAGAATAGCTGTCATTCGCATTTGCAGTCATGGAACGGGTGTCGCCACCATTGCCGGAACCCAGGGTACTCATCTTACCGGGAGTCACCCACTTCATGTGGTCGGCGTTGCCATCACCCTTCACGGAGATGAAGGTCTTTTCATCGGGAGCGGCCTTTACCCAGAAGTCAGCTTCGTAGCGAAGTTCTTCCAGAAGGTCACGAACCTTATTAGGCTTACCACCCTTACGGGTGTAATCGTTTGCAGCCTTATAGTCAGTGAAATCACCTGTATAGAGGTCGTAGAAACCTTCGGTAAATTCAGCATAGGCAAGAGCTAGAATGTAGGCAGAATAACCCTGAGTCTGCCCGAACATCACATGGTCACCACAGTCAAACCAACCACCAGTCATATCCTTACCCTGGTAGGCATCCTTCATGAAGCTGGTAGTATAGTTGGTACCGTCAGCTAACCAGTTGGGACCCTGGCCAGAACGCTGTGCACCATAAAAACGGGTGGTCATCCATGCGGCTTCCACAAAGTCATCCGTGCCAAGAGCGGCGGAAGCAGTGGTAGCGGCGAGACCGAAAAGGGCAAGACCTGCCATCAAAGATTTTTTAAAGAACATAAATTCTCCTCAGAAGATACTCTGATTGTACGCCAAATCCCAATTCCAAATACACTCTTAAATTTAAATATTCCCGTCAAAAACAAAAGATACGCAAGTGTAAATCTTGCGTATCTTTCAAAGTCGTGTAAACTGAAGTTAACAGAAGCTAGTTAACTGTCTTTACAAGCACATCATGCAGGATGCCATTGGAGAAAGCCACCTGTTCTGCATCCACGAACTGCATTTCAGATCCATCGATGTGGGTAGACTTTCCGCCAGCTTCTTCCACCAGAAGGGCAATGGCTGCAATATCCCAAGGATAGCTCATGGTCATGACAAAGCAATCCAGGCGGCCACATGCGGTAAAGCAACCTTCAATGACTGCCGACCCGAAGCACTTCACACGCTCGAAAGCGACCGCCTCTGCAGCAAAATTCCTGGAGTTCTGGGCGTTGATTTTCTGGGCATCGCCAACGTTGAAATCCCCATTGCTGACAATAGCGTGAGTAGGATTGTCTTCGCGACTGACGTGAATGGGTTTGCCATTCATGAAAGCGCCCTGGCCCTTGATGGCGGTAAACATTTCCCCAAGTTTCGGGAGGTTCACCACAGCCACAAGAGGCTTCCCTTCAAAATGAAGGGCAATGGAAATGCCCCACAGGGGGATTCCGCGGCTGAAGTTCACGGTGCCGTCCACCGGATCGATGATCCAGCGGTAGCGGGAATCGGAACCATCAATGACACCCGCTTCTTCCGTACGGATAGAATGTGTGGGGAACGCAGCACGAAGACCTTCCACAATCAGTTTTTCGCTGGAGACGTCAGCGATAGTCACCACGTCTTTCGCAGTCTTGTACTTTACATCACCCAGATTGTTTTGTAAATCCAAGCAGATCGCACCTGCTTTTCTAGCCAATTCCTCGGCTACTCTCAAGAATTCTTTCGTTTCTTCGTTCATGGACTACTCGGGATAAGCGCAGCAACGGAAACCGATGGCAGGAGACTTATAGAACGCGGCCGCATGACGATAGGCCACCTTCTCCCCTGTCAGGAAAACCACTTCCACATGGTCCGGCACATACTTCAGGTTACCCGCCAAGGTATCCAGCCATTCATCGCCGCCATTCTTGTATTCAGAATAGAGGGCATAGTCCGTACCGATGGAATTACCGTTAGAGTCCTGGACATCAAAGAACTGCAAGGAATCGGTAAAGTCCTTTTGGGTCAGCATGGCATAAAGTGTACGGGACGTATCCGCAGAGTAAACCGTATCCACACGGGTACCTTCGCGATACAGGTAGATCGTATCCTGCGTATAGGCCGGCCTTGTAAAGTACGGGAAGCTGCGGGTTGTACACAGGGCCTGGGCTTCGCGATCCAGACCACCAAAGATCATATAACTGCCGCCCCTAATAACAGCAAGGGTATCTTCGGAACGTCCCAAGACCCATTCCTGCAACTGGCCAGGGAAGTCATGCACACCCATAGGGCTTACACAACGGGGATTACGGAGAGCAAGATCTTCAGCCATGGTCGATACGCCCGATCTTACGTTACAATAGGAGTAAAGATATTCTTCCGCACTGAGGGAATCATCCACCACCACACCATAAGAATAGGTGCCGCCAGAGAGGCAGACATCCTGCCAGTCCTTTTCGCCACAAAGGCTCACCGTAAATCCGCTGGCGGAAATCGCCTCGCAGGCAGCTTTCGCCTCGGAATGCAGGACATTCGTCACGAAGTTTCCGTCTTCGTCCTGGTGTTCATACTTTTCCATGCAGAATACGGAGGAATCCGTCTTTACGGCAATAAAGCCAGCAGGACATTCCACCTGGGAGGCCAGTTCACCAGGAGAAACCACGATGGTATCCACAAGAGCCTTGGAGTAATAGCCAGAGGGATCCTTGGAGCGAATTCGAATAATCAAGGTATCACCGGGAGCCACCCAACGGATCGTGTCCGTTACGAATTTGCCATCAGGATCCACCACCATGGAATCCCCTTCCATCGCAAAGAGTGTGGAATGACGACCGGCCCCACCTGCATAGGAATAAGGTTTCCAATCCTTTTTAGCGGCATCATAATAGTCAATTACATAGCTGGCAACCGTATCGTAACATCCCAGATAGTAACAGTTATTCGGGAAAATCAGGACGGAGTCTTCCTTGATTCCATGTTTTACATCTACAGGATCAACACTTCTGCTCCAGTAGATCAGAACACGATTGTTGCTATCCAGGCGGGTCATTTCAGAATACAAGGTATCCTTCATGGTGAAAACGGCAGTAGGCATCAAGGGCGCGATAGAGTCCGTAGTATTAAACAGGTCAGATGCGGCACCTTCCACGCCAGAGTAGTTTCCGGCGGAGTCATAAGCCACCAGACCTCTGGTATAGGCACTTTCCGCCTTAAGGCCTTCAATAATCAAGCGGAAACGGTTCTGCTCGTTATCTGCGGTATCGATACCCAGACCATCGTAAATCAGAAGGCGAAGTTCATTCTTACGATTGTCCCCATGTTCAAAAGAAGCGACCCACATGGAATCGGAGTTGGCATTGATACGGGCATGACGCTTGTACAGCTTATCGCCTGTGGAATCCGTACCGGCAGAAGAAATGACGGTCACCTTCAGGTCACGGATATCCTCGTCGGCATTTTCCGCACGAATGATGATGTTATAACCGGCAATGGGACCATTCAGGATGTTAGGCTTGTAATAATCCGTCTGATCCGAGGGACGATACCATTCGAACTGGGCTCCGGTGGTCCAGGTGGAATCTTCTGAGAAATTCACCAGGGACGGATCAATATCATCTCCAAAGTGGAGATAGACACGCTGGACAGAACCCGGATCCTTATCATCGGAATATCCGCAGAAAAGACCCACCATCAGACTATCACGACCTTCTTCCACATATTCCTGGATGTAGGAAGTCAAGTCGATGGTATCGAACTTAGCGTCACCGCCCTTATAGGGGAAGACGGCCGTCGCCTTAGACAACTTGGAGTTGGAAACAGCCTTGGCAGTATCCCCCACCACCGTGGAGTCCACCCAGATGTAGAAGGAATCCAGATGTTCGGTTTCGATAGGAATGCGGAAACGCAGCTGGAAGCAGTAAGCCCCGCTGTCGGCACCATCCGCACACTGACGGAGGACACTCATTTCGGAAGTTTCACGATCGAACTTGTACTCCACCCCTTCCGCATCGTCGGAGCAGGCCACCATCCAAATGCTGGCCAGGAGCGCAAAAAAGAATATCTGGAAAAATCTAAACATCTTCGTCAAAATACAAAAATTAACTAGGCCAATTGATCAGGGTTCAGGCATTTCAGTTCATCCACCACAAAAATGCCATCCTTACGGATCAACTTGTCGTCAAACCAGATTTCGCCGCCACCATATTCGGGACGCATAATAAGAACCAGGTCCCAATGGATGGCACTAACGTTACCATTAGGAGCGTCTTCGTAGCAACGGCCCGGAGTGAAGTGAATGGAGCCTGCGATCTTTTCGTCGAACAGGATATCGCACATGGCGGAGTTCACGTAAGGATTGAAGCCGATGGCGAATTCACCCACATAACGGGCGCCTTCATCCGTATTGAACAGGGCATTCAAGGCTTCGTTATCGCCTGTTTCGCAGGAAGCCTTCACGATGGCGCCGTCCTTAAATTCCAGACGGACGTTACCGAACTGCTTACCGTCATAGAGAGAGGGTGTATTATACTGAATCACGCCGTTAACGCTATTGCGGACGGGTGCAGTATAGACTTCCCCATCGGGAATATTCATGTTGCCACAGCAAGGTACTGCCGGAATATCCTTGATGCTGAAGGTCAAATCCGTGCCCTTGGAAACCAGACGCACCTTATCCGTACGGTTCATCATGTCCACCAGGTTCTGGGCAGCCTTTGCCATTCGGGGATAATCAGCCAGGCAGGCTTCAAAATAGAAGTCTTCAAAAGCTTCGGTACTCATCTTGGCGGCCTGAGCCATAGACGGGTTGGGCCAGCGAAGGACGCACCAGCGGGTCTTATTTACGCGGTAATCCAGCACGGCCTGGTTCGCAAGGCGGTACTTTCTCATCTGGGGGCCAGGAATATCGCAGTTTTCCATGGCGTTTTCGGCGGCACGGATGGAGATATAGCACTGCATTTTCTGCATTTCATCCATAGCCAGGTCTGCAGCCAGCTTCATCTGTTCTTCAGAAGCGGTCATGATCATTTCGCGACGAATACGTCCGCTGTAATTATGAACGAAGGCGTTACCACCAGCCTTCACCACAGCCTTCACCAATTCCGTGGAAAGTTCATCGGGAGTGTCGGTGGTTTCAATCAGGATATTTTCGCCAGCCTTCAGGGCAATGGCGTTATTGATCAAATTTTCAGCAAGCTTTGTAATTCTAGGGTCTTTCATGACCATAAATATAAAAAACCGATAGTGCGTCCACTACCGGTTAAAAAATTATCAAACCATATACCAAGTAAAATACACGCTATTCAGAGAACGTGAAGGGAACCGTTACCGTGGTATTACCGGACTTCACCGTACCAAAGGTCCAGCGGCTAATGGAATTCTTGATTTCGTTATCGAATTCGCTGTAGCCGGTGGTGGACGAAATGATATTGATTCCGATAATTTCACCACCCGGGGCAATGATGAACTTGAACGTCACCTTGCCCGCAAAGCCCGGTTTCATCTTCAGATACTTATTGTACACATGGCGCAAGCCCGGAGTTCGTTTACGGATGACCTTCATCACATCGGAAGCCGAACGGGAAGACGTACCTGCCCCCATATCGATTTCCTTTGCAGAAGGAGGTCTCAAATTTCCCTTCAAGGACTTGGTTGATAGCGCCCCGACAGAACCGCCCTGCAGGCCTGTAAAAAGTCCATCAATTCCGCCGCTACCGCCAGAGGCGTAGCCTTCATTGATACCACCTGTTACAGTTCCACGGCGATCGCCAAAGTGTGTTTTACCCGTAAGTTGAAGACCGCTGCTACTTTTAATTACTTTGTCTATATCCTTCGCAAACTTTTGCTTAATCAGATCATAGGAGCTATTAGAAGCGCTCTTCGTCATTGCAGTAAGCATCTTCAGCACACTACGCGCCTCAACGGCATTGGGCCTACCCTGTCCCTTGGGTTTTCCGCCACCGCCTTGGCGCTTACGCTGGATTTCCTTTTTTGTTTTCGTTTCTTTCTTGGGAAGTTCCTTCTTTTCCTCCTTCTTTTCAATGACGTTAATCGTGGCAATCAGTTCATCGTCCTTTCGTTCCAGGAAAATGACATCATCCACCATTTGTTCATACGTTGTCGCCAAAAGACACAGCGCCAACGCCACTACCATGGACGCACTGGCAATTGCACCCATTTTCTTATCGGAATCCGGAAGTAGGGATGCCACAAACGGATCCATTTTGATCTTTACGTTTTTCATGATTTTATCCTCCTTTCCTTGCGGAAAGATGTTGTTTTGTTTATGGGGAAAAATTTTTAGACAACAGGGAGACACCACTCTAGAGAAGAGCGTTTAAGCACAAAGGCTTTTAAGGCCTATGGCTAAAGGACAATCGTTGGACAGGACTTTACAGAGAAAGCCTTACAACAAAAAAGGAAACAACAATGTAAAAGAGACTACCAAACACCCACGTCATTTCGAACAAACTTATTCCGTCTTCGCATGACGTTCCTGTACAACCATAAACTACAACGAATAGAGCCAAAAAAATCGTCATTACAAGTAAACAAATCTTTAACGGTTGGAATGTAAACTCCGTCCATTTTAGACAAAGCCCGTAGTTACTAGGGACGCAGGCAGTTTACCGCTTATAATCAATGGATCCGATTTACAAAACAGCCCGAAATTCCATTCCAAATTAGAGTAAAACGGGCTTGTTTAATTGCCACGGATGAACCACGATTTTATATTTCACGCATCATGAAGCTTTTAAACACCCCTCCCGATCTTAATAGAATTGCGCGCCCCAACTGGATTGAAATCAACCTCGACGCCCTTTGTAATAACATTCAGTTTATCCGTAGTCAGATTCCGGCCAATACCAAGATTCTCTTGCCCGTAAAGGCTGACTCCTACGGACACGGCAGCCTGGCCTGCTCCTTTGCCGCAAAGTTCGGCGGTGCAGACTATCTGGGCGTCGCCCACATTAGCGAAGGCATGATCCTGCGGCAGTATGGCATGGACTTGCCCATCCTGGTGCTCGGCCCCTGCACTCCTGCAGACTTCGCCTACTTCGTTGAATTCCAGCTGACCGCAGCCATTACCGACATCCGCACCGCAATGGCATTCGACCAGTTCCTCCGCGACAACAACTGCACTTGCAAGGCTCACCTGAAGATCGATTCCGGCATGAACCGTTACGGCTTTGATGCGGAAGACTTCAACAATATTCGCGCGGCACTCAGCTTGAAGAACTTGAAGTTCGAAGGCATGTTCACTCACTTGGCTACCGCCGACATGCCGGGCAATCCCAAGACCGAAATCCAGATCCAGCGTTTCGCACGTTTGGTTGACGTGCTGGAAGCGGAAGGACTCCGTCCGGAAATCTGCCATTGTTCCAGTTCCGCAGGCACCCTGACCCATCCCGAAAGCCATTTCGACATGGTGCGTCCGGGCCTCGCCCTCTATGGATACAACCCCATGGGAGCCATTCCATCTCCGTGGCCCATCAAGCCTGTCATGAAGATCAAGTCCACCATCCGCCACATTCACGACGTAAAGCCCGGCGAAACCGTTAGCTACGGCGGCTACTGGATGGCACAGCAGCCCACCCGCATTGCAACCATCGCTATCGGTTACGGCGACGGTTACCTCCGCGGCGAATACAACAAGGGCTTCGTCTTTATCCGCGGTCAGCTCTGCCCCATTCTGGGACGCGTCTGCATGGACGCCACCATGGTGGACGTGAGCCATATTCCCGACGTTCAGGTGGGCGAAACTGTTGACGTGGTGAACGGCGAACTGGATTTCCGCATTTCCATGGAAAGCGTAGCCGACGACCACCACACCATTCCTTACGAACTCACAAGCCGCGTGGCTCGCCGCCTGTACCGCAAGTACTACTGGAAGAACCGCCTGGTTCGCTGGGACTACCTCCGCCAGGAATTTGGCGTGAGGGATTTCAAGGAATTTCCGTTGCGCTAAAGTTTTGAATTAAGCAGCACGAAAAAAGGCGGTGGACAAGCGAAAATACTCGCACATTCCACCGCCTTTCTTTTAATTTACATGTAAAAACCAGGCAAAATAAGCACATATGTCGCCTTTTTTCAACAAAAGATTTCCACCGCCAATTTTCCCCATGTTAGAGTGAACGCACCTTTTTTATGTATATTCAAGACATGGATTTCACAGATGAAAAGTTTACGACCGTTCGCCACCGAAACCTCTGGGGGGAATGGACTTTTGTATTCGAGAAATCCAAGTTGTGCAGTCTGAACTACTCCAATGAAAAAGAGGCTAAAACCATAAAGCCAAGTTCGCTACAGGCTTGCACCTACGCTTTCGCCGACCTAGATGCAGAACTGCAACCATCAGTAAATCGCGCTTATAAAAAAGTGGTCCAGCAGCTGAACGAATACCTCCTGGGAAAACGCAAGGAATTCAAGATTCCATACAAACTATACGGAACAGAATTTCAGGTAAAAGTCTGGGAGTCCCTTAAGGAAATTCCCTTTGGCGAAACACGCTCCTATAAGGACATCGCCGAAATGGTAGGAAACCCCAAGGCAGTCCGTGCTGTTGGCGGAGCACTCCACGTCAACCCCATTCCCTTTATCCTCCCCTGCCATCGCGTGATTGGCAAGGCGGGCGACCTGGTGGGATTCGGTCTTGGTCTAGAAATGAAAAGACGCCTCCTCGTCATAGAAGGCGCCATTCCACAGGAAATGTTTTTAGAATAATATTGAAGGACGTTAGTCCTTATCATCAAAGGGTTCGGCTTCTTCCGGCTCTTCCACGATCCAGTCGCGGATGTGGCTTGCAAGATCCTTCTGGCAGTCCTTTTCAACAGCGTCAGCGAGTTCCGTAAGTTCATCGGCGTCCATACCGGCAAGGTCTTCTTCAAAACGTTTGACGTAAGCGGACAGCTGTTCGTAACGCTTCATGGCAGCAAGCAACTGCATGAATTCCAGATCTGCGGAAGCGCCACAGCGGAATTTTTCGTGTTCTTCCATCAGGAGGTTCACGTCGTATTCCGGCAGCAGGGAGCAGAGACGCCCCAGGTTCATGACCTTGGGGAACTTCTCGTAAAGTTCGCGAGCGATCTTCATGCAGTCCATCTTGCGGCCTTCACGGTCAGCAATGGCAGCCTGCAAATCCAGGTAAGCTTCCTCATCCTCACAACCAGGATTTTTCACGTCGTTCAGCCACTGCTTTGCGAGGGCTAAGTTACCAGAAGTCAAATAGGTGTTGGCAATATCCAGGAGAGTCGTATTGCTCTTGTCCGGATCCTTCAGGAGAGAGGCCTTGGCGTAATTATTCCCGTCGTTGATGGCGTCGGCCATATCGCAAATGGCATCCAGGACATCTTCGCGGTTTTCATCTGCGAACTGGTCTTCCTCTTCCAGAAGTTCATTCAACAAACGGGCGGCACGTTCCTGCGGCATCACCTCCTCGACGCTCAGGAACACCACGGATCGACCATCCCCACCCACATGGCGCACCGCCAGGTCATGAATCAAGTCGGCCACGTAATCCTTGTCTTCAAACTGCTTGGCAATTTCGACGAAGAAAGTACCTGCGTCATAATAGAGGCCGGACCAATATTCCTGTTCTTCCTCGTCTTCCGCCTTGAAAGTCAGAAAGTCGGTACGGAGGGTCCATGCCAAAAGTTCCAGCTGCAATTTCGGGTCGGTCAACTTTTCAATATCGTCAATACCGTTGGCGATTGCCTCGTACAGATCATCAGGACGATTCAGCAAGCGGCTTTGGCCGTTTACCACCTGAGTCAATGTTTCGCGGAGACGATCTTCTTTACTGCGGTTGGACTGAGCCAGAGCCGGGGATTTCCAGGAATTTTTCTTCTTTGCCATGCATGCAAATGTAGCAAAGTTTTATCGGGCTTTACACCTTAATTGTCTTGCAGCAGAGTTCTGCGGCAGCGGCGTCGGGCAGGCATTCCAGGTAATAGGAAGGAACGATCTGAGCCATCCTATTTTCCGTTTCATGAAGACCATCGGCAATAGAGGTATCCCAGCGTTTGCCGGAAATACTGGGGACGATGGCGGCATAAGCCTGTAAGCCTCTCAAGCGCACGATTTTATTGTAAGGAGCCTGACTCAGCAGGACAACACCGCCCAGAGGCATCGTCAAATTCTTGTAGCAGGGAGTCTTTCCACTCCAGGGTGAGCCGTAGACCCAGGCGCCATCGGTACGGATGCGGACCACGGGATTGTCGTCGTTCACCAGTTCCGTTTCGGCAATATTCTTGAGCCACAGGCGAGCGTGAGTGCTCTTGCCAGTGCCGCTCTTGCCCAGGAACATATAGCCCTTGCCATCCTTGCTTACCACCGCGGCATGGAACAGCACCGTATTCATGCGGGCCGTAGCCAAGGCGTAAAGCACCATGAGGGCGTTATCCAAGCCGGCCTTACGGAATGTAGGAGCGAGACGCAGTTCCGCCCGGCGATAGTCTTCAGAACAAATTAACATCCCAGACAGTTTGTCGCCAAACTTGAATATAAAGACAGAACAACCATCAACAGTATGCCCGCAATCGATGGACTGTCCTTCTTCTTCCTGACGGATATCAATCTCGTAATCCAAAAGGGAAAGGCCACCTACAGAACCTGCAGTATCTGCGACAACTTTCAAATCGAATATGTTTTCAGAATTGCCAGCAGAGGCAACCTGAAACGGCATGTAGTTCCCCATCAGCGGAAGCAATTCCGCGGACAAAGCCTCGTCTTCAAAGATCACAGAGAAAACGTGACCACCAACTTTATACAGGGAACTACACATAACGCCTAAACCAACTTTTCTTTTCCAGCTAGAATTTCTTTAATACGAGTCATGAGTTCATCAGAAGCACCCGCTTCTCGAACAGCATCCAACGTAGAGGAGCAGCCCTCAGCAAGACCTTCCGCACGACCTTCCGCACGACCTTCCGCACGGCCTTCTGCGCGGCCCTCAGCAAGACCTTCCGCATGGCCTTCCGCATGACCTTTCCTCTTCGCTTCTACGGTATGATAAGCGATAAAATCCAAATGTTCGTCATCGGTCATCATATTGTTAACCTGATCCTTTAGAAGTTGCTTATTTGCGTTACCCACAAAAATCCTTCGTAAAGCGTCCGCAAAGACTTCATCGTCAAAGTTCGGCAACGATTCCGCCTGCCCCGCATTCTTTATGAGGTAAAGCCATCGGTCCTCATCGTTTTCAAGAGAACCCTCTGACTTTGTGAACTGCGATAAATCAAGCATAATATACTTGATTTTCTCTGTAACTGTCAAGCCTTCCCCATTAGAAATAGACCATACATCATGATATCCCTTTTGACGCGCTATTTTGAAATCGCAGACCCATATAGCGTAGGTCGGCGGGAAATCGTAACGTCTAGCCTCGCGTTCAGCCCTCTGTTCCTCCGTCGGTTCCAAAGGGAACAGTTCCTTGTACTTTTTATCGTATTCATACTTTGACTGAATCACAAACGCGCTATGCTGCAACAAAATCCGTTCCGTAAAATTTGTAGGCGAAACCTTTTGCATTTCGACATTGATGCCATAACCGCTTTCCGTGGTGGCACGAATATCAAAGCGAAACGACTTTGTTTCCGGAAACAGGATGTTTAGTTCCGGATTCCGAATTTCAACTTTTACAATCCGTTCTTTTTCTGCCAGATGCAGGACGCCGTTCAAGAAGCTTACAAGAGCAGCCTCATCATTAAGCAGAGCCTTAAAAGCGGCGTCATAACGGGGATCCAGGTAGGTCCTGTTTTTAAGTTTTTCCACAAGTTCCGCTTCTTGCGGAGTGAATACAATTTTCTCTTCGGACATAGTAGCCTCCATTTTTTTGAAAAAAAGAAAAACACCTGATTGACTCAGGTGTCTGGAGACTATTAGTAACGCTCGGGATGAACAATAGCTTTTACAGAAAAACTGTAAAGGGTCATTCTGTAAAACTACTGTAAAATTCGAGATTTTCGACAATCGGGAATTAAGCCTTGCGGTCCATTTCAGGATTGTAGAGGCAGCCGAATTCGTCATCGTATTCGGTAACGCCTTCGGGACCGTCAGAAGCGCCAAGCAGGGGGGCTTCCATCTTCAAATCAACAATATCCATCTTCGGAGCGACATATTCTTTCTTAATCATTTTCATAGTCCCCTTACTTAATAATAACCTTTTGACCCTTGTTGTAGTAGGTGCCCTTGACGGTGGGCTTGTGGTTCATCTTGCGGCCCTTCATGTCGAACCAAACGTTGTCATCCATCTTGATTTCGCCAGTGAGAGTATTCATGGAGCCGATGGCTGTGGTACTGCCATCACCATCCAAGAATCGAATCGTAATGGTCTCCGGCAAATCTTCCTCAAGATAAGTTCCAGCAATGGACTTAGCTAAAGAACTGATACCATTGTATTTCAAGTATGCGCGCATTGGCGCGATGTTTGCTCCGCTCTTTGCCTTTACAAACTCACCCGCCGCAACATCTTTATCATTAACTTTCTTTGCAACAGAAGCAAAACCATAAATTCCAGAAGGGTTATCCCATACGATTCTTTCATAGGTTCCCATAAAAGACCAAGAAGACAACATCGTTGTTTGATCACCCTTATTATTCATCACTGCAGAAATAACAGTAGACTTGTTTCCATTAGTCGTATTAAGGGTCACAGACTCGTTTTGCTTTCCAGCGGCATCATCCCACCAGTGAGTATTAAAAGTCAATTGTTCTGAACCAGGCCAAATAATATAGGGGGTATTTGCCATAAGCCAGTCGGTTTCTGAGCCATTTTCAGCATTTCTCATCCCTTCAACATCCAACATCCAATTACAATATTGATCGCAATGTTTTACAAGCGCAATGATTTTGTAAAATACAGCTATACTCACGCTATTAACGGGAATCGAGAACGGAAGCATAATCGTAGATGCTGTTTGGAGTTTAAAATTTCTGTTATACACAACATCATCAACTACAACATCTTCAGGAATGCTGAGCGTCTGCAAGCGAGCTTCAGACTGGCCATCGATGCAAGCAGTCTTCTTGCCGTTCACAGTCTTGAATTCAATAATGTCGGTATTTCCATCAAAGCATTCGCCTTCCGGGAATTCTACAGTAGGAGCGTCGTCCTCACCCAAGGCAAACAAAATTGTTTCTGGCAAAGATTCTAGATCTGCAGCAGAAGCAAACTTTACACCAGCAGCAGCCTTAGCTGCTACCATGGAAGGTTTATACTGCAAATAGGCTCGCATGGGAGCGATGCTTGCACCAGCTTTAGCCTTCACAAAAGAGCCCGCATTTACACCATCTTTAGCGTTAGCGGCAACGCCATAAACAGAGCCCAGATCTTTATGTCCTTCGTTCCACACAACTTGACTGTAGGTACCAACAATTTGCCAATTGCTTGCGTCTTCAGTAACAACGTTTGCAGAAAACTTCGCTGCGTCCATGGCAATATCGCAACCAGAAATCGTGAAGGAATGTCCGCCCACAAATTCAAAGGCATAAGGAGAATTTGCAACCAGAGCCTTATTCACCACTCCGTCCTTTACAGAGGCGTTTTTCGAAACGCGAACAGTCCAAACAGGAGATTCTCCAGAACTTAAGTCAACGTAAGTATCCTTGTTACTCGCAGGATTTCCAAACTCATAAAAGTTTGCGCCAGACACAGAGCAACTAGTACCAACATCAAACGGAAGCACGATAGTCCAGTTCTTATTTTTTGTTGCATTAGTTCTTGTATAAACAACCTTTTGAACTGTAGCAGTGAACGGTTCCAATGTTTTGTATGCACCCTTCTTCTTCGCAGCTTCAGAAGCGGCGGAATCACCATAAATAACAGCAGTACATACACCGTCAATAACCTTGATGGAGATTGCACCATGATCACCTGTTTCACAGGCAGCAACAGCATGAGTTGCACACCCCATTGCAGCGGCGAAGGTAAGAGCAAAAATCTTTTTCATATTTTGTCTAGTCCTAGTAAAATTTTTATGGGTAAAAGATAGTTTTTTATAAGTTTTCATTAAAGTGTCCTTCATCACATTGTATGCAAAAAACACCGCTTTCGGCGGTGTTTTCTGTAAAATTCCGAGGTTTCGACAATCGGGAATTAAGCCTTACGGTCCATATCGGGATTGTAGTTGCAGCCGAATTCGTCATCGTATTCGGTAACGCCTTCGGGTCCGGAACCGCCCAGCAGCGGAGCTTCCATCTTCAAATCAACAATGTCCATCTTCGGAGCTTCGTATTCTTTCTTAAACATTTTCATACTCCTTACTTGATGATGACCTTCTGGCCGTTGTTGTAGTAGGTACCCTTGACGGTGGGCTTCTTGTTCAGCTTGCGGCCCTTGAGGTCGAACCAAGCGTCCTTATCGGCAACGATTTCACCAGTGCGGGTGTTGAGCTGTGCGATGGACAGAGTGTTGCCATCTTCGTCTTCGAAAATAACGTCAATGGTAGACGGAAGTTCTTCTGCTCCAATAGAAGAAATTACCCCGGCAGCAGCCTTTGCGGTAAAGCCACTGGTACTATACTGCAAGAATGCACGGAGAGGCGGAACAGAAGCCTTAGAGCCGGCCTTAACGAACTGACTCAAAGCTACAGAAGTGTCTCGAATATCACCAGCTTTATTCGTGTACTGCACGGTTTTTGCCTTGGATGCAAAACCGAAGATATTCTTTTTATCCAATCCGGTCTTAAGTTCATAAGTACCGCCAAGGTACCACTTTCCTGTAAAACCTGTAGCCTGAATGGAGTCAACGTTAAATGCACCAGTCTGCAAGGTGTAAGAACAGCCTGAACCCGTCTTAAAAGATACAACACCACTGGAAGAAAGAAGAATTCGAGGAGAATTAGCCTTAATAATAGAACTATTGTCCATCACAGCAGTAATAGCCCAGGAACCATTATTATTCTGCTTAATAGTACCAAGAGTATACAAAGATCCGTTTTCAAGGCACGTTGACGGAATGTCGAACGGGAAAACTACCGTCTGTTTATCAATACTCTTATTATCTCGCTTGTTAGCTCTTTTATACTCAACACCAGCAACAACAACAGGATTGGGAATATTCACTGTGGCACGATAAATTGTGGTATCCACACCATCAGTTGCAGCAGAAGCGGAGTCTGCATAAATGGTTGCTACAGCATCATCAGACACCATATCCATTTCCACATGGATGGAGTCTTTGTAACTCCACTTGTCAATATAATTAGCATCAGTTGAATTTACGCCACCACAGGAATATATTTTTTTCCCAAACGAGTAGTTTCTGTAACATCACAGCTTTTCTTAATAGTATCAATCTCGGCTGGGTAGAAGCTTCCGGTAACTTGGATTGCTCCATAATCCAAAGTTTTTTGTTCAGGAGTTCCCTTCTTCACAACTTTAACGATGGTGGTATCACGATCTGCAGCGCCTGCAGTTCCTGCCATCAGCCCGATGAGAGCCAAACCAAGCAATTTTTTCATTTTTTATTCCCTGAAAAAAAAATTTTTTGAAAAATTTAGAAAATCCTTGTCAAAGGACAAGGGTTTTTGTAAAGATTTCGTAAGTTTTTGCTGTGTTTTTAGGCAGTTTTGCATCGAAAATCCACAACGGGGCTATTTCTTCTCGCGGATGCGCTTGTAAAGGCTTTCGGCCTTTTCGGTCTCCCCCGCGTTAGTAAAGACGTGGCCTACATTTTCGGCACCGATGCGACCCTGGGAATTTCCGGCAAGCCAGGCCTTCATGTAGCATTCAAAGGCTTCGTCGTAACGTTTCTGGTTAAAATAAATCTGACCCAAATCAAGATTTAAATCAGCCTTACCCTTCTGATGACGCAAGCCTTCTTCCAGAGTGAAAATCGCCATCCAGGGAGATTCCTGCTTGACATACATCTGAGCCAGGTAGCGGCGGGCGGAAACATTCTCGGGATCCATAAGCAGGCCGTTTTCCATTTCGTTCAGCGCCTGACGGGTGGAATCCATACTGCGATAATAATAGGCCAGCGTAAAGTGAACGTCAGCGCCTGCTGTCGCAGTCATCTGCAAGGCGTTCTGCAAAGTCTTAATGGCGTATTCATAATCGCCCAACTTCTCGTAGACTTCGGCTAGGCCATACCAGGCATCCATACGGTCCGGGTTCAGCTGGAGGGCTCGTTCAAAATTTTTCTGTGCGAGAGTCCAGTCGCGACCCTTCATGAAACATTCCGCCAGAGCAAAATGGACATGGTCCGATTCTACACCCAGTTCCACGGCGCGGTTGTAGGCGGCAATGGCCTCCCCCGCATCCCCAGCCAGGTAATAGATGTCACCCATAAGCATCCAGGCCTTCTCGAAATTCGGCAACAGCTCCACGGTACGCTTGTAAGCCACCAAGGCAACCTGTTTACGATCCAGCTGGACCATGGCATTCCCGAGATTGAACCAGGCGAAAGGTTCATAACGACCTTCGTCAATGGCGGCACGATACAGGGGCACCGCTTCCTTGAACTTGCCCTGGTCATAAAGTTCGTTGGCCTTGAAGAAATAATCTTCGGCTGCAAAGGACGCGACGGCACCCAAAGTAATAACAGCAAGCAGTCTACTTAACAAAGCGGAACTCCTTTGTAGCCTTCTGCGCTACAGGGAATCCGCCCAGCTGAGCGGGACTAAACTTCCATTGACGTACGGCATTCAGAACTTCCGTATCAAAGCCATAACCAGCAGGTTCCTGTGTCAGAATCTGAGTCTGGGCCACATCGCCATAAACGTCAATCACAATCAGGACCTTTACGTAGCCGTTAATGCCCATACGCTTTGCGCGTTCCGGGAACTTGGGCTGAATTTCACGGAGAACCTGAGCCTGTTCATCCACTTCACCGGCTTCGTAGACCACGTTTTCCATACCGCCTGTACCAACGGCAACGCCATCACCAGCAGCACCACGGGCAAGGGACAAGTCCATCTGGAAATTCTGGGAACGGCCCACCCCCATGTTGGAGGAAATCTTGAAGGGATTGGGGTTCACGATGGTGCGAATCACCTTCTGCTTGACTTCGGGCTTTTTCTCGCTGACAAGGACTTCCACTTCGGTCACCGCCTCCAGTTCCTTTTCAGTCTTTACACCCTTGTCAAATAACAGAACGTTCAGAACCGGAATCGCCAGGAAGAATACAGCACTTACCACAAAGGAAACCACCAACGCTATGGGATAGCGCAGGTACTTTGCGATGAAATCTGTTAAAGAGAAGTGCTTCATATTCAATTAAATACTGCTTGGATCCTTCGCTTCGCTCAGGATGACGATGAATGGTTATTCTTCCTTGTTTGCGGAGATGGAAACCTTGCGGACCTTTGCAATGTTACATTCATCCAGAATGTCCACCACCACACCGTTGGGAGCATCACGATCGCTGACAATAATCACGGGACGATCGGGAGCCTCGGCCATCATCTGGCGCAGCACCGTATTGAGGGTGGAAAGGTTCACCTGGGTTTCGTTAATATGGATGGTTCCCTGGCGGGTCACACCAATCAGAATGCTTTCCTTGGCCAGTTCCTTGGCGGAGCTAGCCTTGGGCTTCGTCACGTCCACACCGGTTTCGCGGGTGAAGGTGGAGGTAACGATAAAGAAGATCAGCAAGATGAACACCATGTCCAGCATCGGAGAGACGTCGATGCCGCCGGCGTCACGAGTACGTTTACGGATAAAACTCATTTTGTTACCTCACTGGATTCTTCACTTCGTTCAGAATGACGAAGAGACGTTTCTGAATGATGTTCAGGATCAAACACATAAGATTCAAATTTCAGGGCTTCGCTCCAGGCCTCGTCTTCCACGATTTCCACGCGGCTAGACAGGTAGTTGTAGGCCAGCATCAGGGGGAAAGCAACCAACAGGCCCGCCTGAGTGGTAAGCAAGGCTTCGGAAATACCGTCAGCCAAAAGTACAGGATTTCCAAAGCCAAAAAGCTGAATGGTTTCGAAAGTATGAACCATGCCAGAAACCGTTCCCAGCAATCCCATCATGGGAGCAAGAGCGGCGCAAGTGGAAATAGTTTTTAAGGATCTGGACAGATTTAAGGAAATACGATGGCGAGTGGCTTCCATGGCATTGCGCACAGCAACAGGACCTTGATCCCTATAATTACGAACGTCACAGACCAACGCGTAGAAATATCCGAAACGACGGCGGGACAGTTTCTTAAAGGCTTCGTCCTCCCCCTTCTTTTTCAGGGTACTCCAGAAACCGGATACGGACTTGCCACGCAGCATAAAGTAATAGCCATAACGTTCGATCATCAAAAACCAGCCGAACCACCCCAATGCAAAGATCGGGGCAAGCACCCAGCCGCCTCTAAAGAGGATGCCGAAGGCCGCTTCGAGAATGGAATTTTGATCCACGCCAGCGATCAAGCTACTTTTCCTTAATCCACAATGCGTTCAGAACTGCAAGGCCAGCCTTTTCCATGCGACCGCGAAGGGCATCCGCACGGTTTGCAAGGAACGTATGCAACAGCTGGAGAGGAATAGCCACAATAAGGCCCGCTTCCGTAGTCACAAGAGCGATAGAAATACCGCCGGCCAGGAGCTTGGGATCGGAAGTGCCATGCATGGTAATGACGTCGAACAACTCGATCATACCCATCACGGTACCCAGCAAGCCCAGAAGCGGAGCTGTCGCCGCAAAGACGGAAACCCAGGTCAGACCGGATTCAATCTTGGGAACTTCTGCAGAGAATACTTCCTCCAGGGCCTTTTCAGCAGCGGCGCGGCCACCATATTCCTTGGTAAGGATCGTCTTCAGGACCTTCCCCACCTTGCCATGAGCCTTCTTGCTTTCGACACGGGCCTTTTCGATGTCACCCTTTTCAAGAGCCTTCAAAGTCCTGCGTGCACCGAAACCGCCAAAGCCAAAGATCAGGAGCCACAGCAGGCGCCAGACCACAATCAGAAGGCCCAGACCAAACAAGGTCACAATGGGATACATGAGGATGCCACCGTTCTTGAAGAAGGTGGTCAGTTCATCCTTCCAGGTGGTTTCCTGATGGTTGGCAAGTTCAGAGGAAAGTTCCGTACTGAGGAGCACATCCACCGGGACGTTCACATAGGCGGAATCCACCGCATGGTCAAAGACCTTGGAAACATCGGTCTTGGTTTCCGGAGTCAAGTTTTCCTGCCAGCTAAAGACACGCTTCTTTTCGCCAGATACGGGAAGCATCAATGCGCTGGGACGATTCCCCAGGGAATCCATGGCGGAGTTAGCCATCTGCATGGCATAGAGGCCGCCCATACGCAGGCGATAACCTTCGGCAACCACATCGCCAAAGACAAGTTCCGCACGTTCCATCTGGATTTCACGAGTGAAGGCCATTTCCTCCTGGGCAACTTTCAGGATGGACTTCGCAATACGGACAGGGTCATCGCGGTACAGTCCCATTTCCTTCTTGACTCGGTTCTGGGATTCTACACGTTCTGCAACCTTGAAGGGAATGCCCTGTTCCTGGAACTTAGCCAGAGTTTCCAGACGTTCCGGGCCTGCGGCCAAGGACAAGTATTCCGCACGAGCCTTTTCCGCCTGTAATTTTACCTGCGCCAGGTCTTCACGGGCAACACGAACGTCCTCGAAAAGGCGGGCACGTTCACTCATGAGGGCGTCCACCTTTTCCTTGTTTTCATTGTACTTCTCGTTGAACATCTCGCGTTCCTGATTTGCAGTTTCGCGATCCTTCCAACGGGCGGCAACAGCCATGTCACGTTTCTTGCGGGCTTCTTCCAGGTCTGCCTTGGCGCTGTTCAGTTCGGCACGCTTCTTGACGGCATCGATGGTTTCGCCATTCTTCTGCGCGAAAGAGGGAGCAGCACACAAAACTGCTGCCACAGCCATGGGGGCGATAAATTTACGAAGGTTAAGGAACATCATTACTTAGCCTCCTTGGGAAGAACGACCACAGGAATGGTCACCAGCTTGGGAGCGGTCTTTCCTTCGGCCACCTTCATCACGTCCTTCAGGGCGGTACGCATGGCCAGGTCGTCGGACACATTGTTCCAGGTGTAGCTGTTGCCATTCTTGGAAAGCCAGAGAACATCGTTACCGTCGTTGCTGACGAAGATAGAAGCAACAGCACCGTAACGGAGGAACGTTCCTGCCACATTGCGATTACCCACCTGGAGGAATCCCTTCCACACTTCGGTGGTGTAACCGAGACGAATTCGGTCATAGAAAATTTCGAGAGTACGGTTCAAGCCGTCGTCAGCTTCAATCAGGTTCTTATGAAGCTGGTTGGCAATTTCCTTGACGCTATTGACCACTTCCTCATTCCTATACGGGAAGTCGGACTCAAAGATGGGAGCGAGAGAATCGATGACCTTCGCCAGGGACTCGCCATACTTCGCCTTTCTGTTTTCGAAGTAGCGGACCGTGCCAGCAGCCTTCTGACGTGCATCAGCCAGATTCTTCAGTTCCGCCTTCAAGGAGTCGATTTCGGCCTTCAAGGTCTTGTTCTGGGAGGACAATGCCTGAACCTTCTTGCGGCCTACTTCGATAAATTCAGCGTGACGCTTCTTTTCGGTATCATGCATGGATTTTTCGCGGGCTGCTTCGGCCTCCACCGCCTTGATCTGGCGACGGACACTTTCCACAGTTTCCTGTGCATTGGCAAAAACGCCAGTCAAGCACAGGCAAAGGAACATCTTCGTCAATAGGGAGAATTTCATAACCTAAAAATACAAAGAACCAAACGCAAAAACTTTGCTTTTTTCACAAAAAAAGAGCTTTTTTAAAAAAAAACTTCAATAAACAAAAAGACCTCTCACGAAATAAAAAAACGTCTCCACAAAGGGAGACGTCCTGAATTTTTACGAGTATCGAAACGAAACTACTTTGCCTTGGAATCTTTCAAATATTTCGGGGTAATCTTACCGCCGGCCTTCTTGATTTCCTTGATCAAGCGGGTCCAACCGGCATTGGTAGCCCAGTCAAGAACAGAGTAGCCCTGGCCGCACTTTACGTTAACATCGACACCGCGCTTGATGAGGGCGACGAGAGCATCGTAGTTACCTTCCTTGGCAGCCCAGTGGATCGGCATGTAGCCATCTGCAGCGCGGACTTCAAGAGGAGCACCGCCGTCTGCCAGGACTTCGATCATTTCGGCCTTGCCAGTCTTTGCAGCCAGAAGAACTGCGGTAGACATAGTCTGAGGATCAACGCCTTCCTTCTTCAGCTGTTCCATGATGCGGGCGACAATTTCCTTGTTGCCCATGGAAACGGCGTTATCAAGAACGGCTTCGCCGCGGCTGTTACGGATGTTGGCCTTTGCACCGTGGTCAAAGAGGTAGTTCAGGACAGTCATGTTGCCCTTGTTTGCAGCAATTGCCACCGCATTGTTACCGCTTTCGGTGGGTGCGTCAATTTCAAAAGTGCCCTGGAGGAACAGGGTCATCATGGCAGTATCACCTGCAGCTGCGTATGCGACAAACTGGTTCGGGGTAAAGGCAATCTTCTGCTTGGTCAGGTACTTACGGACAGAGGACGGATCGCTGGTGTCCAGCTTGTCATCACAAGCGGTCATAGAAAACATCAAACCAGCAGCAGCCAAAAGGGTCAAAAATTTCTTCTTCATTTTAGTTTCTCCGCGAGAAATAAGCTTTATGCACCAAAAGATACACAAATTTTACTTTTTTTTCACGAAAAAAAACGATTTACATAGAATTATTTATCTTTTTGCTCATGAAACGTATCATTTTTATCACTTTAATGACCGCAGCCCTTTCCTTCGCCGATCGAGCCGTGTATGACAATTCCATGGCCGCCCACGATGATGGCTCTCAGGAATTCGAAGACCGAGGCACTTTCGGTCCCTACATGGAATTCAACAACATCAAGATGAGCAACGTGAACTACAGCTATAAAGTTCACGACATGAAGTACAAGATATCCATCGACAATTCCTACATCTACGGCGCATCCGGCAGCCTCCCCGTAACAGAATGGTTCGATCTTTACGTCATGGCAGGCTACCAGTACATCGGCGTAAGCCATCACCCCAGAAACAGGACCGCCGCCTACGACGACCTGGCCGAATTCCAGGAAGACTTCTTCGATTCCCCTCTGGATACCACGGATATTGACGGCAGGCACCAGGTTCATACAGCCCTTTTCCAGCTGGGCTTTGACTTTGCACTCCCCCTGGTCACCAGCTACACTTACCAGTTCATGCTGAAGCCTTACGCATTTGCGGGTGCCCTGTTCGGAAAGACCTTCCTCTCTGACGACACCAAGTTCCTCTCCCCTGTCATTTACGGCTACGCCTACGGCGCAGGTATCCGCATGGCATTCCACAAGGCAACTCTTTCTGCCGGTGTACGTAACTCCCACGAATACTTCCACACCTACTTTGAACGCAAGATTTCCGAGACCAAGGATGGGGATGAATTCATGCTGGACTTCGATACCTACTTCCAGCCCTTCATTTCCGTTGGTATCACATTGTTCTAGCTAAAGTTTCCGCTTCCTCGCGGGACAAAAAAATCCAGCTACAGAAGCTGGATTTTTTTTATTTCCTATTTCTTGATTTTCAGGGTCATGCCTTCGCGGATTTTCGTATCGGGAAGTTCATTCCACTTGACGATTTCCTCGATGGTCACCTGATACTGCCTGGAAATATCCCAGAGGCTTTCGCCCCTCTTGACCGTGTGCTGACGGAAGGATTCTGCAGGCTTTTTCGGTTCAGGCTTCTTGTCCGCGTTCTTGGGATCCGCCTTCGCACCGGCCTTCGGATCGGTCTTTACATCCTTCTTGTCTCCCACCACGTAAAGCTTCTGGCCCACACGGATATCTACAGACTTGCCCAGATTATTCAATTCCTGAATGCGGGAAACGGACATTCCGAACAACATAGAGATGTAACCCAGGTTGTCCCCCGGTTCCACCGTATAGACGGAAAGCTTTTCCCCGGGCTTTACGGCAGGAGCCTTGGAATCGCCCTTGGCAACGGGCTCCACCTTACCGGAAGACTGCTTGGCTGGTTCGGACTTAGGGGGAACTTCGGGTACAACTACAGCCTGTGCAGGAGCCTGCGGAAGCTTGCGGGTGTACTTAGGAATAAAGACGGAATCGCCTACGGCAAGGCGCTTGGTGAAGCCCTTGTTTGCAAGGAGGATCGTTCCCACGGGGACTCCGAACATTTGGGAAATGGTTCCGTAGCTATCGCCGGACTGAACCACATACTTGCGGCTCTTGCTCAGAGGAGGCGTAGGTCTTTCGCCCTTTCCGGAAGACGGCTTCAAGTCAGGCTTGGAAACATAGATGGTATCCCCGACGCCTACGACAGAAGCGGCATCCATATCGTTCCAGATTCGGATGTTGTTCTGGTCCACATTGAACTTGCGGGCGATAGTACCCAGGTTGTCCCCCAGCTTGACAATGTAAGTCTTTGCCTTACCGCCCTTCTTGGAGCTAGAGCCGGAGGAAGACTCTCCAGCCATACGAATAGGAATGAGCAACGTCTTACCTGCGCGGACCTTCATGTTGCGCATGTCGTTTGCCTGCTGGATATCGGCCACCTTCACCTTATAGAGGGAAGCGATCTTACCCAGGCTTTCGCCCTTCTTTACCTTGTGATGGACCCAGCCGGAGAAGTTGTTCTTTTCGATCTTGTCGTAATTCTTGACGAACAGGTCGCGCTTGCCTACAGGAATTCGCAGGACGTAGGATTCTCGGTTCGGCGGCGTAAATCCCATGATCAGTTCCGCATTCAAGTTTCTCAGGGTATCGGGCTTCACCTTAATGGCCTTGGCGATTTCATCCAGACCGAAGGAATCATAGACCGTTACGGTATCGTAGGGAGAGAGCTTCTGGGGCTTGATTTCAATATCGTAATGTTCCGGGAAATGACCGATGACCATGGCCGCAAGGATACGGGGCACGTAATGCATGGTTTCGGAAGGGAGCTGCAGATCCCAGTAAGTAATGGCCTTAGTCGTGTCGCGGGTGGAGTCAGCCTTCAGTTCGCGAATCAAGCGACGGACGCGTCCTTCGCCGCAGTTGTAGGCAGCCATAGCCAACTGCCAGTCGCCGAAGTATCCATACAGATCCTTCAGGTACTTGAGGGCAGCTTCCGTGGCCATTTCGGGATTGCGGCGCTGGTCCAGCCAGAAGTCCACATCCACACCATAACGCTTACCTGTTTCCGGAATGAACTGCCACAGGCCGGACGCCTTGGCGCGGCTGTATGCACGAACCTTGAAGCCGGATTCCACCAGGGACAGATAGATCAGGTCACGAGGCATCTTGGCTTCTTCGATCTTTGCATAGATCAAGGAGTCGAAGGCGGTCTTGCGATTCAAGGAGCTGGCGATGAAGTTTCTTGCCTTCCCCGTCAGGTAGTAGATTTCTTGCACCACACGATCATTGAATTCGACCGGCAGTGTAAACTGGGAGACGTCCAACGTATCCAGGAATTTTTCCAGACGGAAGAGTGCGGTATCGTCCGCCATGTCCACGTCGATGGTTTCCACATCTTCCAAAGCGGATTCAGCAGCAAGCTTTGCGGCTTCGGGGCAGTTGATCAGGACTTCGTCATCCGCCAACTTCAGCATGAAGGGCATTTCCGCAAAATAGAGGGAATCCTCCGGGGTAGCCTTCTTGGCTTCCTGCGCAATCTGACGTTGGGCTAGATCAAGGTAACGTTTTGCGGCCACCCACTGCATTTCTTCCATGGCCTGGACCGCAAAGCGGAAACTCTTCCAGGAAGGCTGGACGAAAGCGGTATCCTCTTCCGCAAGAATGATGGCCGGATCTACGGGGGATTCCTTTACCTGCAAAACAGTTACGGAATCTTCCAGTACAGGCTGAACCACTACTGCGGGTTCAGTTTCGGAACTCTGAGAATGCGAAGAATGCGCCAAGGCGTTCTGCCTTGGTGCACATGCGACAAATAAGGACGCCAGGAGAGCTAGCGCCAGGAAAAACTTGCTACGACCGAGGATCACTGGTCGTAATCCAAGTCCTCAGCATAGTCGGACCAGAGGCGCTCACCTGTTTTGAAAGACTGGTGGTCGAAGTCGACTTCTTCGTCCACTTCTTCTTCTTCTTCGATTTCTTCTACTTCTTCTTCCTCGTTAGGAAAAGGAACGGAGCTATCAAAGCCGTCATTCTTGGGGCGGCGACCACAATGATAAGCAAAGTGCATACACTAACCTCTAGATACTAATAAAGACGTGCGATACCATAAAGAATCACCCCGCTGAGCACGAGGGAAGCAAGCATCTGCAGGATGATGACCACCCTGTTGACCTTGTAGGCCTTCTGCGACTTTCTATGCCAAGACGGATACTGATTCATGATATCGTAAAACTTCGTGTGAAATATACACACAAAATTTGTTTTGCAAATAGGCAGTTGTAATTTTTTTATAATTTATTTGCATATTTATGAAGTTTTCACCCTCCATTCTGCTTTTTTCTGCGGCAGCTGTCTTTGCACAGGTTGCTCCACTGCAGTCCATTAGCGGAATTCACGTTCCATCCGCGAAAACCAACGACAAGGGATTCCTCTACATTTCCGGCAGCTACTCCATGATTAGCGATGGAAATCCCCTGAGCATTGGAGGCATCTATACAGACAACGTAGGGAACCAGGTGGAACTGAACAGCAAGGCGCCCTCCAATGACGAAAACTTCTACGTCAGCTTTTCCCCTCTGGACAACTTCGAATTTGGTCTAGATGTACCCGTACACTATGACGGAGAAATCAACGGAACAACGTTGGACGGTTTTGCGCTGGGTGATATGGAGCTGACGGCCAAATGGTCCATCAACGCCTTCGAACGAATCATATTCGGTGTAAGCGGTGAATTTCTTCTGCCTACAGGGTCAAAAAACAAGGGTTTCAGACCTAGGCACAGCTGGCACATCAATTTCGACGAGGAATCCTACGCCTATACTGCAGGAAACTGGGGTATTGGTGCAAATTTGCACCTGTCTGCAGAGCTTAACAAGTACCTCACCCTCAATTCCTACGCAGGCGTATTGAAGATTCACGACAATCTGGAGAACTACATCCTGTGGGGTGCAGGCCTGGTCATTACCCCCATCAAGCTGGTGAGCATCAATCTTGAAGTTTCCGGGGAAACGCCCATCAAGATGCATGACGTTCTGGATTACATCCGCAGCAGCCCACTGCGCATGACGCCAGCCATGAGACTGAACCTCCCCAACTACACCTACTTGACTATTTCCAGCGACGTGGGCATTAACTATTTCAAGGATTATAAGAAGTTCGGACGAAACATCCTGCTGAAATCCGGCGACAACGAAATGCACTTTCAGGTCGCTGGAACGCCCGACATAAGCATTGCGGTTACTGCAAGCAAGATGTTCAACTTGAGCTGGAGCGATAGTGACGGCGATGGCGTCATCGACCGCAAGGATCTTTGCTCAAACACCGCTCCCGGCATGGCGGTGAACTCCCGCGGCTGCCCTGTGGACGAAGACCAGGATGGAGTCATGAACATCGTGGACTTGTGCCTTGGAACCATGCGCGGCCTGGCTGTGGACTTCAACGGCTGCCCGCTGGACCTGGACCACGACGGCGTCTACGATTATATGGACAAATGCCTGGACACACCCGAAGGCTTTGCCGTCGATGGAGATGGCTGCACCAAGGATTCCGACCATGACGGCGTCGACGACAATAACGACAAGTGCCCCAATTCCAGACCCGGAGAAAAGTCCGACGAATTCGGCTGCTCCCTGGACACGGACCACGATGGCGTTACCAATGACAAGGACCAGTGTCCCGACACTCCCGAAGGCATATCCATCGACGACGTAGGCTGCCCGCTAGATTTTGACAAGGACGGTGTCCCCAACGATTTTGACAAGTGCCCGGATTCTGAACCAGGCGAAAAAGTGAACAGCTGGGGCTGCCCCTCCGACATGGATGAAGACGGTGTTCCTGACGCAAAGGACTCTTGCCCGGACACTCCCAAGGGAATGACCGTAGATGAAACTGGTTGCCGTCTTGACCAGGATAAGGACGGCATCTTCGACGAAGACGACAAGTGTGCGAATACTCCTGAAGGGGCGCCTGTAGACAAGTACGGCTGCCCCACGGATTCCGATGGCGATGGCGTTCCCGACTGGGCGGACCACTGCATGGGATCCCTCCCCACGGTTAAGACCGACGAAAACGGATGTCCCCTGAACAGCAAGCTGAACTTCAACGACATCGCCAAGCGAGTGCGTTTTAAATCCAGGGACTCCGTGCTGTATAACTCCAGCTACACCGCACTGAACGACATTGTGGCCTACATGCGCGAATACCCCATTGGACTTATGATCCAGTGTATTGTAGACGACGACTTTGATGACACCGCCCGACTGGCCCGCCAGAGAATGGAGACCATCCTGAATTATCTTATCGACAAGGGAATCAGGAAGGAGCGCATCTTCATCCAGGAAGACAAGGAAAGAGATGTTGACACCAATAAAAAAGGAAAGACCGGAGTCATTAGCCTTACACCTGTAGTGATGCAGGACGATAATTTGCTAAATTAAACACCCACTGGCGATAAAGCCTCATTTCACCAAAGGATATTTATGAAGATTGCTGACAAGACCGTTGTCCAGATGCACTACACTCTCACCTCCGACGAAGGTCAGGTTATCGACTCCTCCGCTGGCCGCGACCCCCTCCAGTACATCCAGGGCATGCACATGATCGTCGTTGGTCTGGAAAAGGCCATGTACGACCACGAAGTCGGCGACAAGTTCGACGTGAAGGTGATTCCGTCCGAAGGCTACGGTGAATACGACGAACGTATGACTCAGGAAGTTCCTGTCAGTGTTTTCCAGGGCGTCGACAAGGTCGAAGCCGGCATGCAGTTCTACGCAAACACTCCGGCAGGCCCCATGCCCATCCGCGTGAAGTCCGTCAACGGTGACAAGGCTGTGATTGACGCAAACCATGAACTGGCTGGCAAGAACCTTAACTTCGCTATCGAAGTGGTGGAAGTTCGCGAAGCTACCGAACAGGATTTGGCTCCGTTCCAGCAGCACCAGTGCAAGTGCGGCAAGGGTGAAGGGGAATGCTGTGGCGGTAAGGGCGACGGCGAATGCGATTGCAATGGCGAAGGTGAATGCAAATGCGGTGGCGAAGGCGACTGCAAGTGCAAGGATAAGTAGTCCGAGCAACGCGAAGGATACAACACATTTAAAAAAGAAGCACGGTGATAAACCGTGCTTCTTTTTTTTCACCCAATGAACCAGCCCATTGAGGAGGCGCTTCAGCGCCCCTCAAACACAAAAGGACCTGCCGAACAAGCCTCATGCTTGTGACAGCGCGGTCCTTTTGAGGGGGTCTAGGGGGATTCGCCCCCTACATCATTACTCATATTGCTGTACAGTCCAGGTCTTGGGAACTGCCGGAGTACCAGTATCCGAATGGTCAAAGTCAAATCCGCTTTCGGCATCGAAGTGGCTTACAACGCCCTTAGCTGCATTGACGCACTTGGAAGGATTGAGGCACTGCTTGTTCTTGAGAACCAGCAAGTCACCGTAAATATCCCAGCTGCCAGCCTTCAGTTCTTCCGTATTGCCGGCCTTCTTGGCTTCCACAGAGTAATCACCATTCTTCTTCAGGTTCATTGTCCAGTCCAGGCCATCACCATCGGCAACCCATTCACCAGCAATCTTGTCTGCATCGATGGATTCAAACTTGAAGTTAGACTTGGAGCAGCTATAGGTCGCACCCGTCACAGAAGTGAGGTTGTAATCGCTATCCACGGTCATGTTGGTCAGCGGCACATAGCCCTTCGTATTGAAGAAGGTCTGCATCATCAGGAGTTTGCTGCGCTGGATATCATAATAACCGGCAGCCCATTCCAGACCATCCTCCCCTTCGCTTTCCTGGAGGAAACGACCTTCGTAGAAGGTATAGGTCACCTTGTCATCCCCGTTCTTGCATTCTAGCTTCAGTCCCTTCAGGTCATCGCCATTAGAAATGGCATTCTTGGATACAGGCACCTTCTCGGAAACGGCATCCTGGAAGTCGCCACCGTTTACGGAGAACTGCAGTTTGTCTTCGGAATTCACGATAAAGCTAATGGTGCCACCCTTCTTCCAGAACTCGCCCATGGCGTCCGTCACCTTGTCGCCATCGATACCGGCATAGTAACCGTTGTTGCCGCCAAAAGTAATGGTACCATCCTTAAATTCGCTAAAGAAACCCATCCATGCGGTATCCGGAACCCAGATGGAATAAACATCATGCTTGGCGCCAGTTGCCAGATAGGCCTTGGTGCCAAACATTTCTCCCAGGGAAATGTTCTTTTCCAGGTCGGCCAGAGTCGCCACGCGGCCGCCTTCAGGAACGTCAATGTCGGAAACGGAGGAAGAAGAGACTTCTTCTGCAACGGAGGAGGAACTCTCCACACTGCTGGAAGATCCGTCACCCTTTTCAACGTTACTGGAAGTACTGGAACTATCGCCGCAGGCACTTAAGACCATTGCGGATACACAAGCGGAAGCCCAAAGGGAATTCTTTAAAATTTTATTCATAAAACACCTCTTCAAGAGGGAATATAAATAAAAATTTGCAAAGAGGTACTATTCTTCGAAAGGAGTTCCTGGCTGATAGTTCAAATCTCTGGACGCAGCATCCAGAGTCGGCACCGCATCATAAAGGAAACCGGCCAAGGCCTGTTCAGCGGTTACCGGTTTTCCACCGATCCAGCTCTTCAATACCGCCAATTTCCTGGAAATCCACCAGGGCAGAGGGATCATCAAATGACGCTTCCCAGCCTGTTTCAGGACGAATTCCGCCATCTGCGCCATGGAAACCTCCCTGGATCCGCAGAGGGCATAGGTCTTGCCCACCCCATGTCCGGATAGGCCAGCCGATGCAATGCCTTTCACCAGATCCTCACTACGGACCGGTTTCTTGAGGGACCTTCCCCCGCCAGGAAGCAGGTACACGGGGAATTTCTTCACGTAGTTGGCGTACATCCTGAATTCAATGCCACCTCCGTCACCGATCACCAGGGTGGGGCGCACGATGGTCCATTGAAGTCCGGACCTTTCCCCCGCTTCCTTCACGATGGATTCGCCCTTCAGCTTGCTCTGGCCATATTCCGTCAGGACCGGATAGGTCACGGAAATACTGGAAACGTAAAGGAGACGTTTTACGCCTGCAGCAACGGCAGCGTATACCACATTCTGGGTCCCGCCAGCGTTGACGCGGTCAAAGGAACCCTTTTTCGTGGATAGAAGAATGGCCGCCAGATGGTAGACAACGTCCACACCATCAAAGGCTGGTTTCAGGGAGGACGGATCCGTCACATCCCCATAGAAAACCTCCACTTCGGGAGGAAGAAACCTTGCCAACGTATCGCCCGGTAGAGTCAGAACGCGCACACACACACCGCGTTGCAAGAGCTCCCGGCACAGCGCCTTCCCTACGACGCCGGCGCCACCCGTCACCAAAGCAAGCATTACTAGGCTTCCAGCAAATACCGGATGTCCTGAACCTTGCGGGCAAGGTCCTGGTCCACATCCAACTGCTTTGTGAGTGACTTGATGGCGGCGATTACCGTGGCATAATCACGTTTGAAAATCGCACCCACATTCTGCAGGGATTCTGTCGTCAGTTCACGACAGAGATACATGGCCACCTTGCGAGGCAAGGATACGCCGGCATCCTGACGATGGCTAGAAAGGGCCACCAGGTCCGTACCAAACTCGAAGGCGACTGTTTCGGCAATACCCTTCAGGGTAAGTTCCACACGCTGATTCGAATCCGCTGGAGCCATCAGGCGCTTGACGGCGTTCAGGTCAAGATTTTCCTGGCAGAACTGGTTCATCGCACCTAACCAATTTAGGATGCCTTCGATAATACGAATGTTCTGCCTGGGCGGAATAGAAAGGAACCTGCAGATTTCTTCCCTATCACGCTGTACAAAAGGAATTTTCACAGACTTTGCCTGAATAAGCTGCAGTCTAGTATGAAGATCCGGCTGTTCCAGGCCTACAGCCACACAGGACTGCAGAGGAGCCAGAAGCTTTGCGGAAATGCTGGGAATGCCTGCCTTGGAGTTAGCATCCACTTCCGTCTTGCTGTCCACGCCAGTAAAAGTAGAGGGATGACGATCGCAAGACAGCACCACCTGCTTGCCGTGAGCACGAAGTTCACGGATCAGGATAGCAAGGCGTTCCTGGGAGACAAGACCCTTTTCCAGAAGCTGAACGTCGTCCAGCAGGAGCACATCACAGTCTTCGTACTTGTCCTGATAAGCCTGAGCCAACTCACGGACATTGCCCGTCCTAAGTTTCAAGGCCTTGGCCATGGCGGTAGAGTCGCGAAGGAATTCAAAAGCGTCGCAGTAAAGAACCCTCACAGAAGGGTTGTTCTTCTGGATATTCACCGCAATGGACTGGAGCAAATGAGTCTTGCCCAAGCCGGATGCCCCATAAACGAACAGGGGATTCAAATCCGGATTGCCAGGATTTTCGGATACGGTCCTACAGGCCTTCAGGGCGATGGAATTGCATTCACCTTCCACGAAGTTATCGAAGGTAAAACTAGGATAGAGCTTCAGCTTGGGGCGGCGCGAAGCCCTGGGGGCAGCAGCCTTGGGACGTGCAGGTACCGGAATGAGGGGTGCCTTGGGAGTGGTAAGCTTCATCTCCGGAATAGACTGGGAGGGAGCCACCATCTTAATACGGAAATCCTTGAACTGGGATCCATAAACGGAAGAAAAAGCCTTTCGCAAAATGGAGCCATAGTGGGTATTCACCCAACTTTCACAAAGTTCATTGGGAACAGTAAGGGAAGCGTATCCGTCAACTACACCTTCAAAACCAACTTCATCAAAAATGGTCAGGCCAAAGTAGTCATTGCACTGAGTGCGAACCTGCTCGAGAACAGATTGCCAGGGCGACGAAACAACATCTAATAATGAAACCGTATTGGGCACGATACAATAACCAGGTCGGAGAAAAAAACTTAGGCTCTAAAGTTAAGTAAAGACCTCCGAGAAAAAGACAAACCTTTTCATTTTTTTTGAAAATCCCCGTTTTCAGTCCAAAAACGGCAAATAATTCTTATTTACCATATTTCTCCCCTACTACACAAGTTAGTTACGCAATTAATCACGAAACAATCAAAACAGAAACCCTATGAATTTCACAACTTATCAACGGAAAAATTTTGAACAATCCCTTGACAAAATTTCGTATTCCGAGGCGACGCAAAAATGTCCGTTCCGAAAAGATTATAAAAAAATAACCTGCGTTTTTACGCAGATTTCGCCACTTTTTACATAACTTATTGAACTATAAGGAGTTAGCTACTGGTCTTTTTTTGAATTCAGAAGGGCTTCAATTTCCGGAAGTAGACGGTCCTTAATACGGTCCAGATAGAGACACTGGAGCTGGATCATACGGTTACGGTGCTTGCCGGCGTTTTCCTGAATCCAGTGACTCACCGCCTGCTGACGATCCTCATTTCGGTGCTGAAGAGTCTGACGGATGTAGGTAGACTGGACGTCCATGTAGCGGCGCATATTAAAAGGCTGCTTAACGGAACGAATGAACTGTTTCAGATGCTCAAGAAGGGATAGCCCCAAGGCTTCCCTTTCCTGGATAAACTTGCGGAACTCTTCCACATGACTTTCGAAGAACGGCAAGATTGCCGAATCGTCTATCTGGTAAAGTTCAAGTTGATCCTGTTTCTTTGTAGCTTCATCTACAGCCATAACGATAATTTATGTATTTAAACGGATTTTTGGGGAAAATCCTTCACAAAAAAGGAAAATTCCGCATTATTATCGTCAATTTTTACATCTTTCGGGAGGAAAATACGACCTTCCGTACCCGGATTCAGCCTATCGGCAGCTGCACCACGGAAGTCGTTCATGGATTCAACAGCACAGGTCGCCATTCCTGCAGGGGTCATCAACTCCAGCTTGTCATCCAGAGTGAAGGGATTCTTCACGTTAACTCGCACGGAGTGGGAGGCCACATCATAGTCCAGGATCTGGGCGGCAACGCAACCTGCATCGGCGGGCACATGAGTGGATTCGTAATTCTGGGGCAGAGGTCCCTTGAGGAAGCCCTGCATAAAGCCTCGACCATCCAGATAGGTGACTGCACGGCGACTTTCGTCTGAAATTGCGGGTTCCTTTCCGGCATCGATCTGTTCGAAGCAGGAATCGATTGCCATACGGTATGCACGGACCACCTGGCTCAGGTAGTAGACGGACTTGGTTCGGCCTTCGATCTTGAAGGATTCCAGACCGCCCTTGATTAATTCGGGAACCACTTCGATTGCGCACAGGTCACGACTGCTCATGAAGTAGGTACCCCAGGTATCTTCGTCCAGAGCTATAGGTTCCAGTTCCGGACGGTCCGTACGCTGAAGGGTAAAGTTGCCTTCATGTTCGCGGTAGTCTTCCACCTGCGGACCTTCATTGGCATAGAGACGGTAAGGCATACGGCAAGAATTATCGCATGCACCCAGGTTGGCGTCACGATGGACCACCCAGTTGGAAAGCATACAGCGTCCGGACATGGACATACAGACAGCACCATGAACGAACACTTCCAGTTCCAAGCTCGGAAGAAGCTTCTTCATCTCGAGAATTTCAGGCAGGCGCAATTCACGGCTCAGGATGACGCGCTTCACGCC
The DNA here is from genome assembly GCF_003149045.1 of Fibrobacter sp. UWR4. Lineage (NCBI taxonomy): Bacteria > Pseudomonadati > Fibrobacterota > Fibrobacteria > Fibrobacterales > Fibrobacteraceae > Fibrobacter > Fibrobacter sp. UWR4. The sequence continues at coordinate 65,603 of NZ_QGDU01000007.1, forward strand.
CAGGTCATGCCAGAACTGAGCCGTCAAGTAGTTGGTGCAGTTGGCCTGCACAGACAAGTGAATTTCAGCCTCAGGACGAACCTTACGGATCCACCCCACAAAGCCAGGGTCAGCCACAATCAGAGCGTCCGGGCCCAAGTCAATAGCCGCAAGCAGAGCCTTCTGGAAAGCCTCCACCTTCACGTTACGGGGAATGATGTTGCTGGTGAGATAGAACTTCTTCCCGCGGGCATGGGCGTAGGCGATCCCTTCCGCCAGGTCGTCCAGGTTCTTAAAACCGTTCTCGCGGGAGCGGAGGGAGAAGGTCGGCTGCCCGGCAAATACAGCATCCGCACCGTAGGCGAAGGCATATTTCATTCGAGTCGGATCCCCAGCGGGAGCAAGCAATTCAGGCTTAAACATCTTGATTTTCCAAATAAAAACGGTTAGAACTTGAAACCGGCACGGAGATAAATCTTGCGGTCATTAATGAGGGTCAACTCACCCATAAAGCTTACGTACTGTCCTTCGTAGCTGAGGGCTGGAGTCAAGGAGTATTCCATCTTTGCACCCTTCAGGAAATGCTTATGGATCTTCATGTGGTTGCTGGTCGGAGTGGTATCGTTGATGGCGCTCCCATAATCCGTCCCCTTCCAGGCCCAGGTATTACGGAGAGACGCAAAGAGATATCCATCCAGGCGCCCATAAAGAGTCCAGTCAATCGTCTGGCTGTTGGAACCACGCTGACTACCGATGGGACGGCCCAAGTGAGCCAGCTGGGCTGTATTCTGTTCAAAGTGTCCGTACACATAAGGTTCAATACGGGCATATTCCGCAATGGTACCCGTTTCCAGCAGGTGGCCCTTAACATCAAAATTATGGGCAGCCTGCAAGCCCGCCATCCAGGCCCACTTAGCTTCGATGTTATCGTTCTTCACGAGACTTACAGGACTTTCCATATCGTCCAGGAAGAATTCCGTATAAATACGGACTGTATTGAACAGGCGGTAGTTAAAGTCAAAGGCCAGGGCCCCATTGTTGCTGCTTTCAGAATAATTTCCCTTTTCCATAAACAGCGGGGCTGTAGGCACGAAAAGCCAGGGTTTCATGTTGTCGTACAGCATCTGCAGTTCGCTAATGCCAAAGGTGGCATTTCCCACCGCCAGTTCGTAACGGTGGCCGAACAAGTTACGGGTCTCGTCCTTGTTCTTCATGCTCATGCTGCTGTAGATACGCAAGTCCGCATAGAAAGAAACCACGCGGAGAGGGCCAAACTGCATATCCAGAGTGAGCATGTTATAAGGAAGGGCAAACTGGTTCAGGGTTAGGTTGTTATAGTAACCTGGACCCCAGTGCATCACGTCGCGGCCGAAATCCAGACGGAGCCAGTTGTAGTTCAAGGCAAAGTGAGTGCGGTAGCGGGCATAGCTGGTGTATTCCAGACCGGAGTTGTTCTCTTCTCTCTGAACTTCCAGGAATTCTCCATCGAAAGACTGGGGCCACTTATAGGAATGACCTTCATCGTAAATACGGGCATCCAGCACAAAATCGACGGAATCCGCATAACCGCGAAGGTAGATGCCTCCATCAACAGCAGGCCAAATGGTATCGCGGAGAGCTTCCCCGCCACGATAGTCCAGGCCGCCAACAAGAGAAACAGCCAAAGCGATGCTAGGAACCTTATCCGAATCAGAAGCACCCTTCCCAAGGACCATACCGCCGTGAACATTGTCATAAGCCAGAAGAGCCCTAGATGCATCCTTCTTCATGGCAGCACGGAAGGTCGTATCCCTACGGGGATAAGCAAAGGACTGGGGGTCATGGGAAATCGTCGCACGATGCAATTCGAAAAGCATGGGAGACGTTTCCAGAAGGCGGAGATTACGGACGTTTTCCGGGCCAAGAACCGGAGACGCAGCAAAAGCCGAAACGCCCAAAAAGGCTACAAAGAGCAAAAAAAGCTTTTTCATAATGTTTTGATTTTACAAGAATCGATTAACCCAAATCTAGTTTTTTTCCAATCCATTTTCAACAAGACCTCCCCTACCCAAGCTTTTTGAGTCATTTCGTCCCGAACGAAACAAAAGGTTCCATAAAAAACACCTCCCGGAAATAATCCGGGAGGTATTTTCATTAAGATGCCTTAAACTACATGACTAGAAAAGGAAGTTGCAGACAAACTGCAAATGCCAGCCCTTGGTTTCCACAGGATTACGGTAGGAATCATTAGCATCATTTTTGACCATTTCATCTGCTTCAAGACGAGTCAGGTCAAGAATAAAACGAAGGCCGATTTCAATGGCGTGTCCATTCTTTGCATCAAAAGTTGCACCACCGCCAAAGTTCAAGGAAACACCGAAGGTTTCACCGTTCCATTCGCCAACATCTTCACTATAATCGTATTCGGCGTTATCCAAAGTGAAGGAGCCTGCTAAATTAAGGTTAAACTGAACACCTGCTTCAGCAAAGAAATTCTTAGTTGCATAGAAACGTCCCATCACCGGAATAGAGATGTCAACCAACATCATGTTTTCGTCCACCGGTTCATAATAGGTACGTCCCCAATCATCATGAACACGGGCATAATAAATGTCGGATTCCTTAAAGTAATCTATAAGACGAATATTTATTTCGGGAGCAATAGCAATCCTGTTATTGATGTAGAAGACGTACATGAAACCGAAATCTAAATTCAAACCCATATATCCATCAAAAGGATCTCTTTCATCAAAATCATACTTTTCGGTGTTCGGGTTATAGTAGTAGCCAAGAGCTTCTTCATTGCCATAGGTACCACTTAAACCTACTCCCAAATGGAAACCAAAGCGATTCTTAGGCCTGGAAGAAGCACTCTTATCTTCCGGAAGGTCCATCGCAACAGGAACTTCCTCGGACTTGGTCACTTCACTGGAATAATCGTAACTGCTCTTTGCGGTGCTAACATCTTCGTCATAAGATTCCGGCGCACTTTCGGCAACGCCTTCGTCATAAGCGTAATCTTCGTAATCATCCTGAGCATTTGCTGCAGCCACCATGGAACAAGCCAGAACAATGGCACCCAAGTAAGACGTCTTCATTATTTTCTCCTTAAAAAATTTTGTACGGTAAATGTAGTAAAAAACAATTCATAAAAAAGAACCCCGCCCGGAATTTAACCCGAACGGAGTTCTTGACTTGCTTAAAGGCCTGAAGCCCCACTCCTCAAAGGGAGCGAAGCGACCGACCTCAAAGCGAATGCCTTGGGCATGAGCGACCTCTTAGTCCTTGCCGTACACCTTTTCAGCGTAGGTAGCGGTTGCCATGAGGTATTCGCGGTTCATCTTGGCGATGTAATCCACGGTGATACCCTTCGGGCAAGCAGCCTGGCATTCGTAAAGGTTGGTGCAGTTACCAAAGCCTTCCTTGTCCATCTGAGCGACCATTGCGAGCACGCGCTTCTTGGCTTCGACCTTGCCCTGGGGCAAGAAGCTGAGGTGAGAAACCTTAGCAGAGACGAAGAGCATAGCGGAAGCGTTCTTACATGCAGCAACGCAAGCACCGCAACCAACGCAAGCAGCAGCGTCGAAGGCGCGGTCTGCATCAGCCTTGGGAACGGGGATCACGGAAGCTTCGGGAGCGGCACCGGTGTTGACGGAAACGTAGCCGCCAGCAGCGATGATGCGGTCGAAAGCGGAACGGTCCACAGCGCAGTCACGGATAACCGGGAATGCGGCAGCGCGCCAAGGTTCGATCACGATGGTATCGCCATCCTTGAACTTACGCATGTGCAGCTGGCAAGTGGTGATGCCGTGGTCGGGACCATGGGGCATACCGTTGATGACCAGAGAGCACATACCGCAAATGCCTTCGCGGCAGTCGTGGTCGAATGCAAAGCCTTCCTTGCCCTGCTTCATCTGTTCTTCGTTGACAATGTCCAACATTTCCAGGAAGGACATGTCGGGAGAAATGTCGCTGATCTTGACAGTTTCGAACTGTCCCTTGGTCTTGGAGTCCTTCTGACGCCAAATCTTCAAAGTCAAATTCATATTGCCGTGGCTCATTATTTGTAGCTCCTAGTAACGAGGTGGACGTTATCAAAGGTAAGAGGTTCTTTGTGGAGTTCGGGCTTAACATTGTCGCCCTTGAATTCCCAAGCACCGACGTAGCAGAAGTTTTCGTCGTCACGTTTTGCTTCGCCTTCTTCGGTCTGGCTTTCTTCACGGAAGTGACCGCCGCAAGATTCTTCACGGTGGAGGGCGTCGAGGGTGAGGACTTCTGCGAATTCAAGGAAGTCAGCCAGACGGCCGGCACGTTCCAGGTTCTGGTTGAAGGAACCTTCGGAACCGACGACGTTGACATTCTGGTAGAATTCTTCGCGGAGTGCGGGGATTTCCTGGAGAGCCTTTTCGAGGCCAGCCTTGTTACGGGCCATGCCAACGTATTCCCACATGATGTTACCGAGCTGACGATGGATATCGTTAACAGTGCGGTGACCCTTGATGGAAAGGAGCTTCTGGATCTTTTCAGCAGTCTGCTTCTTGCAGTCTTCGAAAGCAGGATCAGATGCGGAGACCTTTTCCAGCTTGGTGCCTGCGAAGTAGCCACCGATGGTGAACGGGATCACGAAGTAACCATCGGATAGGCCCTGCATCAAAGCAGAAGCACCGAGACGGTTAGCACCGTGGTCAGAGAAGTTTGCTTCACCGAGGACGAAGCAGCCCGGGATGGTGGACATCAAATCGTAGTCAACCCACAGACCACCCATGGTGTAGTGGATTGCCGGGAAGATGCGCATCGGAACCTTGTACGGGTCTTCGTCAACGATCTTTTCGTACATCTGGAAGAGGTTGCCGTACTTAGCAGAAACGCCAGCAACGCCCATGCGCTTGATAGCATCTGCAAAGTCCAGGTACACAGCCAGCTTGGTGTTGCCAACGCCGAGACCAGCGTCGCAAACCTGCTTAGCATTACGGGAAGCCACGTCACGAGGAACGAGGTTACCGAAGCTGGGGTACTTTTCTTCCAAGTAGTAGTAACGATCTTCTTCGGGGATCTGGTCCGGAGAACGGGTATCGCCAGCCTTGCGGGGAACCCAGATACGACCATCGTTACGGAGAGATTCAGACATCAGAGTCAGCTTGGACTGCAGGTCTCCATGACGGGGCAAGCAAGTCGGGTGAATCTGAGTGTAGCAGGGGTTAGCAAATGCAGCACCCTTCTTGTATGCGCGGAAAGCGGCAGTGACGTTGGAACCCTGTGCGTTGGTGGACAGGTAGTAAACGTTACCGTAACCACCGGTGCAAAGGCAGACTGCGTCGCCGACGTGGCTTTCCAGTTCGCCAGTAACGAGGTTACGAACGATAATACCGCGAGCCTTGCCGTCGACAACGACCAGGTCCATCATTTCGCGGCGAGGAAGCAGTTCAACCTTGCCTGCTGCAACCTGGCGCATGAGAGCCTGGTATGCACCGAGGAGGAGCTGCTGACCGGTCTGACCGCGAGCGTAGAAGGTACGGGAAACCTGGGTACCACCGAAGGAACGGTTGTCCAGGAGGCCACCGTATTCACGGCCGAAAGGAACACCCTGAGCGACGCACTGGTCGATGATCAAGTTGGAGTTTTCGGCGAGACGATGAACGTTGGCTTCACGAGCGCGGAAGTCACCGCCCTTAACGGTATCGTAGAAAAGACGATAGACGGAGTCACCATCGTTCTTATAGCTCTTAGCAGCATTGATACCACCCTGGGCAGCAATGGAGTGAGCACGACGGGGAGAGTCCTGAATGCAGAAGGACTTCACATTGTAGCCCAGTTCTGCGAGAGAAGCTGCAGCGGAAGCACCAGCAAGACCGGTACCCACCACGAGAACGGTGAACTTACGCTTGTTAGCCGGGTTCACGAGCTTCAATTCAAACTTATGCTTGGTCCACTTTTCGGAAATGGAACCACCAGGAATTTTAGAATCGAGAATCATTAGTTATGGTCTCCATTAAACGTTGGTGGAAATGATGACGTCGCCGACAACAAAGGAAGTCTTGGTTTCAGCGGCAGCCTTCTTCTGTTCCAGCTGCTTCTGGATTTCGTGAGACTTTGCACGAAGAGCTTCAGTTTCCGGCTGGTGTGCGATATAGCAGGAGAAAGCAGCCTGAGCAGCGAAGCACAGAGCGATCACAGCGCTATAGACGATACCGAACTTGTCGATCACCGGAGTCCACTTCTGATGAGCGAGACCGAGGGTCTGGAAAGCAGAAGCGATAGCGTGGAAGAGGTGCAGACCAACAGAGAACAGTGCAACCAGATAGAACACAGTCCAGATCGGGTTTGCAAACATGTCGATAGTGGTGAGCCACATGTCGCGGACAATTTCACCAGCTTCGTTCACATAGAGGTAATGTTCACCAAACTTGAGGGTGGTGAGGTGCTGGATGAGGAAGCCAACGATGATGAGGCCGGACCAGATCATGGTGAAAGTAGCGAAGGACTTGTTACCCTTGCGAGCGTTCACTTCGTAACCGACGTTACCACGAGCAGCCTTGTTTTCGAGCTTCAGCTTGATAGCAAGACCGATGTGAGTAGCAAATGCAGCAACGAGAACGAGTTCAACGAGGTAAATCAGCTTTACGGGGAAGTGAAGCGGATTGAAACCAGTCAGGAATTCGGTGTAAGCATTGTAGGATGCCTGAGCCGCTTCCTGGTTGAAGTTCAGAAGCTGGAAGTTACCACACATGTGGCCGGTAACGAACAGAACGAGGAACGCACCGGTGCATCCCATGATCTGCTTCTTACCAATGGAAGAAGTAAGATACTTAATGATCCATTGCATTGTTTTGTGTCTCCTTGAGAGGGTCTTGTTTGTTTTTGAAATTCTAGATGAAGTCAAACCACCATTAGAGGATGCAGCAAGCCTTCTTGCTTGCAGCTTCGTAAGCATAGCGAGCCTTCTTGTCGAACCAGAAGTCCAGTTCACGCTTTGCGCTCTTGGGGCTATCGGAGCTGTGAACCACGTTTTCGGTCATGGAAGGTGCAAAATCGTAGCGGAGGGTACCCGGTTCTGCCTTAGCCGGATTGGTAGCACCGTTAATAGCGCGAACCTTGGCAATAGCATTTTCGCCGCCCAGAGCGAGCATCACGGACGGACCCTTGGTCATATAGGCTTCCAGTTCCGGGAAGAAGGGCTTCTTCACGTGTTCTGCGTAGAAGCCGCGAGCGTCCTTCTTAGTCATCTGGTGCATCTTGATAGCGCAGACGGAGAGGCCTGCAGCTTCGTAACGGGCAATAATCTGACCTACCAAGCCGGACTTTACGGCGTTGGGCTTGATCATAGCGAATGTCATTTCCATGGGTATACCACCTTTTTATGTGTGTGCGTTAAATATAGGTTAAAATTTTCCTGTACAATTTTATAAAAACGGAATTTTCAGGCGTTTTTTAGGGAGTTTCCTCAATTTTCTTACTGAGTTCTTCCTGCAACTTACCACCGCTTCTGATGTTATCGATCAACCAGTTTGCGGATTCCTTAAATTCGCTATTGGGATAACGATTCACGAATTCGGTAAGGACTTCCAGAGCCAGACTATCCTTGCCCATATTTTCGTTCAGGATAAAGCCACGACTGAACATGGCCTTTTCTGCATTGGGATGCTGGGGGAAGATCTTGTAGAACGCATAGTAATCCGCATCCGCTTCATCAAAACGGCCCTGGTCATTGCGAAGATCAGCCATCTCGTACATGGCCATGCTAGCCAGGGAATCCACACTGCCATAGGCAAACAGCAAGGAGCGGTACTCCAGGTAGGCATCATCCTTATTGCCTGCCTTATTGAGAGAATCCGCGCGAGACAGCAGAGCCTGCAGATAGGAGGTCGGCTTGTATTCGGGAATCGAGGAATCGTACAGATGGATGCGGGCATTGTTGTAAGCTTCTGCAGCCAGACGATTCTTCATGGCGGAACGGTATTCTCCAAAATGGCGATCAAACAAATTCAAGAGGACCTTGTTGAAACTCTGCCCTCTATACATCACTGCATAGCCTCTGTAGTAATCACGGAGGGAAAGGACCTGCGGGAAAGAAGCCATCGCCATCATACGATACTTCACTTCGTCAAACTTAGTCAAGGGATTTGCTGCAGCCAGGTTTTTATCGAACCAAATTCTTGCGGAGTCTTCGGACACATTCACTACAACGCTATCCATATAACGTTCCGTCAGGAATTCCAGTCGGGCGCTACGAAAGATTGCGCGATACTCCCATTCATGATCCAGCTTAAGACGTCTTGCGGCATCAGAGAAAGCGTAATGCTCCGCAAGCATGTTTACAGTCCAGTCATGACTACGCTTTGTCAGCGGGCGCTTCACGAACTGTTCGTTGAATCGAATCAAGTCAGCTTCCGTAAATACAGGTTTGCCATCCTTGGTAATCAGCACCACAGAAGAGTCCACATCCAGCAATTCCCTATTTTCAATGGACTTCAGGATTGCGGGAGCCACGCGTTCATAAGGTTTTACTTCGGATGGAACTGTAGCGGCCAAATAGAAACGGTGGAAGTTACCATCGGCACTGCGAAGTGCAGGAGTAATAAAGCCTGCGGACTTCCCCACCAGGATGGGATCCAGTTCATTCATCATTCCGATGCCATAAGGTATTGCGTAATTCTGTTTCACAACGCCTACGTAGCCGCTATCAGCTGCAATCAGCTTATTGGCGCTATTCTTTACAGCAACACTCTTGAAAGTCTGAAGGTCTGCGTTTTCCGGCAATACTTTAGTAAGGGCTACAGAATCACTTCCCTGCAAGTCATAAAGTTCATAACCGGGAACGGTCTTATACTGATCCTTGTACTTCTCGTAGTAAGCCTTGGGATCGATAGGAGGCAATTCTACAATCTTGTAATGTTCGTTTTCCAGAATGTTGGCTGCGATACTTTCCTTCATTTCCTTGGCACGAACAAGCGAATACCGTCTCTTGGCTTCTGCAGTATCCTTTGCAGAAGGTTCCTTGTTCAATTTCAATTCCTTCTTCAGGAAGGCTTCAAAATCGTCCTTATTTTTCAGCACATAGTAATCTCTGGCCACATCATTACGGACACCATAAAAGCCCGTAATGGAATCCGCATTGGGATAGTTCTCCCTGTTACTTTCGTAGTACTTACGCAGTTCTGCATCGGCAAAGCCCATGCACTCCCCTAGGTAATAATCACGATAGACAGTAGTGAGCCATCGGATTTCAAGCGCTTCGCTCAGTTCCTTCCATTCCTTTTCCAGACCAGGGTATTCAGCCAAAGCTTTTTCTGCAATGAGGTAGCCTGAATAGAAGCGGTCATACAGCATCTTTCCTAAAGGCAGGGAATCGTGGTCATAGCGACCACCATCCAGCATATACAGGACATCTTCCTTGTAGACAGAATCATCATTGATTTTAGCAATGAGGGTTTCCTTAGGACCGACCCCATTACAACCCGTCAGAGAAACGCAAAACACACTAGCAGCCAGTGCAATCAGGCGAGCTTTCATTGTAATCCTCTTCATATACATAGCTATGGTAGGCTAAATATATAAAAAGCGAGCCAAATGGCTCGCTTATCTATTCTTACAGAAGGGGTTTATCCCAAACGCTTCCAGATTCCTTCGGAGCATCATCCTGTTCTGACAACCATTTCGCTCCAGAACCATTTTCATCCGGCTCACCTACGTAGATGTAGATTTCATCCGGATAGGCCTGGTAAAGGAACAATGACGAATAATAAGTAAAGGGAGCCCATATAACAGACGCCACTGTAATTGACCTGGAAATCTGAGTTTCACCAGCAACAACATCCTTATGCACGGCCTTCAGATGGACCGGCGAGGAAGTGCCTCGTTTGGCAAGATAGCAATCACCGCGACCTGTAGAACACACATAAGATTCGTCAGCGTAAATATCATAAGATCCGCCATCAGAAACTACGATCTTTGAACGGCCAAAAAAACAGCCATTCAAAGAAATTGTCAAGAGAAGCAGAATTGCTATGGAGGCAATGCGCCTGCACTGCATCTTAGAATCCTCGTGCGATACCGAAGCTAATCAGGAAGCCGTTAATAGCGTGATCCTTGGCAACCAACTCCTTAGAACCGTTGTCGGCCTTGCGCCATTCCAAATTTCTGGTCTTATAGAAATTCAGGACATAACGAGCGTTCAAGTTCAAGAGAAGCTTGCTGTTGCGGTTAATCAGGAGACCTCCACCCAAGAAGCCGCTAAGGCCAGCACGGTCGTCTACAGAAGCATATTTGACACCTTCAATATCAGAATCATAGGTAGTAAAACCAATGCCCAGACCACCACCTACGTAAGGAGTAAGAGCCCTGGAACCAAATGGATAGTATGCAGATAAGTTAATGGAGCCCATTTCCAGAGAATTATCCAACCCGTAATAAGAGCCATCGAGACCCGCCAGCAAATAGCCAAAGTCGAAATGCAAATATACGGAAATACCTGCAAGAGCATCCACGTCAGGCTGCATTGCAAAGAGACCACCCAAGGAAACGCCCAAATAGGTAGAAACGGATTTGCGAGTAATATCCTCAGTTTCCTTCTGGGTTACGGAATAGATGTCATCATCCATAGTAGCCTTGCGCTTGGTACCGATATTGCGGGCAACACGCTGGATAATCGGATCGAAGTCATCCGGATTGGCAGCCTTCAAACGGTCATCCCAGATAGGTGCGTCGGAATCGACTTTATACAGTTTGAAGGACATCAGGACGTTGTCACCGAGGCGAGTAAATTCGGCAAGGATATACTTGGAACAGCCCTTGGCAATGGCCTTTTCACGGACTGCAGCCTGGTCATCCACCGTTACGGAATCCTGTTCATTACCCACAACGAGAACAAAACGGCCATCATCTTCAATGTATGCCTTCATAAGCTTTGAAGATACCAAGGCATAATCGCCATGCATCCCCACTAAGCTAATGGGAGCAAGATAAACCTTTTCAGCAGCAAAAGAAAATGCTGCAAAAGCAAGCAGAGCAAAAAGAATCTTTTTCATGAAATCACCTCCAAACTTTCCATTATGAAAAATATACAAAACAAAACATGCTAAATATAAAAAAATCCTATTTTTCCGACAAAATAACCCTTTGGGGTGATGAAGCGTCATATAGACATGCACATTAGTTCACTAACATTCGTTTTTAGGCGTATTTAGGCATATGTAACTCGTTGAGCATCAAAGAGTTACCCCTTCTTTTTCTAACTTTTTCCACGATTTGAAAAACCAAACGACATTTGTAGGAATGGCAATCGTTGCCTCTTTCATTGTAGGCGCCCTGTCTCTGGGTGTCTGGTTTGGTCGCGCCCTACTGATAAGATTCCTTTCCACAGAACATGAACTGTCGGGTGTCACTATAAGACCCTACGGTTACCAGATAAATGGTCTGCTGGACCATTCCTTTGATTCCTTATTTGTTGAAACCAACGGTACTACCGTGAAGGTGGTCCGTCCGAAACTCAGCGCCACCCTGCTTGGAGAAGGCAAGCTCGTCAATCTGGACATGGAATCGCTGGAAGCGAATATCAACACGGAAGGCGAGAAAAAAGAATCCCAACAGGAACAGGACCTATCCATCTCCGAAAAAATAAGGATTCCCCTCCCCGTCAAGATAAAAGCAAAGAAAGCCAAAGTTACCCTTTCCGACGGAAAGCACTGGAGCGCCACAAACATCTCCGTTGAAAATACTGGAGAGAAGGCTATCGCCCTAAGAGCGGACAATGTACAAGGCGACTATGTCAAATCCAAGGCTGCCGTAGACATTGACGCAGACTTTAGCGGCACGAATTTGAAGGCAAGTGTACTGGTACAGACCGCAGATGACGAAGTAAAGGTCAGTATTGACGCCCCAAAGAACAACTTGACTCAAGTCAAGAGCAAGGTAAATCTAATGGTAGAGGATCCTGAATCCTGGCTGCCAATGGAATGGCCCCATGGAGCCCCTAGTCTAGGAGCGCTGGAAGTCGCGGCAGACGCAAACGTAGACGTCAAGACCGGCAAGGCGAAGTACAAGGCAAACATCAAGACGCATCTCGGAGAGCGTTGGCCCTTAATGCCCCTGAACGCCAGTATTGACGTAGAGGGCAATATGGATTCCATCCGGATTGAGACCACCCTGCGAAATAATGAAGGCGGATCCATTTACCTGAAGGGAGCCTTCGACACCAAGTTCAACGGAACAGCAAAGGGACGCGTGGACCACATGAGCGCCAAGTTCGGTCCCCAGATGATGCCTCTGGATGCTGAAATTCATTCCTTTGAAAAGATAGGCAGTAAGATGGAAGCCCTGGTGGAAACCAGACAGGGATCCATCATCAACAGTACAATCGATGTAGAGAACGGTATCGTCATTTCGTATACAGGAGACCTGACTCCGTACGAACCATGGGCGCTGGACTGGGTTCGCGGAAACGTGATCCTGACAAAGAACACGAAGATTTACGGTTTCTTTGATGGGAACAGCATGAAGGCGCAAGTGAAATTCACGGACGTCCCATACGCCTACCACATGAAAGCAGACTCAGTCCATGTAAACCTGGACCTTACCTTAGAAGGCATCGTATTCAACAGAGGACAGATTTACACACCTGATGAAACATTCGACTTTGACGGTGATGTATTCTGGGGGACAAAGGATCCGCACACCAGTTGGAATCTTTATCAGCGAACGGGCGGTTCCGGCAGCGTTTACATTACCATTGACGATAGCTTGACCATTGACGCAAAGACTGACCAGGCCGTCATCCGAACCATTCCCTTTGCAGACATCAACATCAGTGAACGAATCAACGGAACGGTCACCGGACACTGGTTCCAGAATTTCGACAGCAACCATGGTATTGCAGAACTGAATGTAGAAGGAAACCTGGACGCCTTCGACCTGAAGGCAAACATCCTCGCCCGCCAGAACGGAGACACCATCTACATTGACCAGGCAAATGCAGACCACAACAAAAACTCGGTACAGCTGTCAGGCGGATTTGTCTTGCCCAACGACTCCAATCCAGATTTCAAGCCGACAGCCACACTGCCTATCCAAGTCCTATACGCCAACCTGTCGTCTCACGACTTCAGCATTCCTCTATTGCTTGAACCGCTAAACGATTCAACCTTATCTACGGGCATGCTGAATGGTGAGCTAGCCTATCAGGCTGGGCAAGGTCTTTCCGGCAACCTAGACTTCTTCGACATCGAGTTCAACAAGATCAATCCGGACATGTTCAATATCAAGAAACTGAACATGTTCGCCCAGAACGAGAAGGTGGAAATTAACGCCTATCTGGATATTGGTCTTGGGGGTTGGAGCGGAAACACCCAGATAATTTTCGATCACATTTTTAACGACCAGCGTCATGTAAACATCACCCATGGAAGTGACAACGGCGGTTCCGCCTGGATGGAAGGCTTCATCGATCAGGACATGATATTCAAGGGTACATTCGACGTGAATGGATCCTGGTACGTTCCGGGCTCCCTCAGCGAAATTACCAACACAGATTTACACGCAGACATTACCGCAGACATTACCAAGGGACTTAAGGGAATTACTGCAGAAATTCGAAGTGACTCTACCGTTTTCCAGCCAGCAAAAATGGATATATCCTTCCCCTTCTTCATTCGCGGAACCGTACAGGACGGACTTGTTGAAATCGGAGAAGCCTCCACACGAAATGACAAGGACGAAGCCGTTACAGCCACCTTGCAATTCGACCTGGACAGCATGCAGTTAAAGGCCGTAGACATTCTATCACAAAGTTACACCATTACCCTGGACGAACACACGGTGCGGTTCGAAAACATCAATGGTCATCTGGAAGATAGCGAAGAAGAATTGCTCATTACCGCAAACATTCCCAAGCTGACATACGGTTTCTCTCACGACATGTTCGGCGAGGCGGAAGCTCACGGACGAGGCGACATCAACTTCAGTATTCCCCATAGCCAGGAAGGTCAGGTTAAGAACAAGACCATCGGCGGCAACATCATCATCGACAAGATGGTTTACCACAAATCCATCGACATTGAAGTGACTCCCGCATCAATCGACCGCTATCTGACCATGTTCAACAACTTCACCACAAAGCTTCGAAAGAAGGGTCAGCAGGAAGCAAAGATTTCAACCGCAAGCCCCGTTAATTTGTCTCTACACATTAGCGATTCCCAGAACGATTCCGTCATGGTGGTAACACCTTTTGCAACGTTCCCCTTCACCGTAGACATCTGGGTTCTGGGAAGCACTACACGTCCCCTGCTTCGTGGCGACATCAGCAATACCAACAGCGGCTTCATCGGCATTCGCGACTTGTATGAATTCGAACTGAACTCCTTCCAGATTTCATGGAACGATGACGCATGGCAGAATGGCATTATCGACGTAACCAGTAGCCAAGAACTTCACTACTGTTCCGAGACCAACGAGAACGAGGCCGAAACCTGCCCCATCAATCTAGACATACAGGGAACGATCAGTAACCCCCAGCCAGTTCCTTCTTCTAATTGCGGCACCGAAGCGACAACAGCTTCCATCTATTACAACGTATTCCTCGGCTGCATTGCAGACGGCGGAGACGAATCTACGGACTGGAACAAGCTTGCGGGCAAGGCCATCGGCAAGGTCATTTCCGCAACAGCCAACAAGACCCTGGGTGGCGATTACATCGGTGACATCGACATGAAGGTGATGATTTTCGATAACACAACCACCAGCGATAAGGATTCCAGCTATTTCAAAGTTCCGATTTCCATGGACCGTTGGATCAAGAACATGAGCTTGATTTTTGGTTATACCCAGGACCAGAGTGACAACCCCACTTATGATCAGGCTCTGCAGTTCGGCCTCAATTACACACTTCCTGTTTTCCAGGAAGCCGAATACAGCCATCAGAACCATTTGAACCCCACCGTATCCTTAAATGCGATGTTGATAGAAAAGCAGTACCTGACCAACACCGGTACTGAAGGAAACGAAAACCGAGTGGAAAAGAACATCGGCATCAACTACTCTTATCGTTACTGGAATCCCTGCCTGCTTGGCCTTGGTTTCTGTGAAGATATTGACCTTGAGAACAAGGAACAGGAGAATAAGAAATGAAGAAATTGATTTTCCTGGTATTCGCCCTTGTGCTTATGGTTTTCGCCGAAGAACCTGATAAGAATCCTTGGTATGTCCATATTAGCGGCAATAAGGTATTCTCCAGCTATCAGATTGAAGAACAGCTGGATACCCCCGCAAAATTTGGCCAGATGGACACCACCAAGCAAGACTTCATCATGCGTCTTTCCATGGAAAACGTAAGGGCACTATACTACACCATGGGATACTTCAGTTCCGAAATCACCCTGGATATCCAAAGGGACTTCATCAGTTCCAATGTGGTGCAACGCGGATACTACATCTACATTCGCGATGGCGAACGTTATCGTTTCGGAGGCGTAGAAGTGAAGGTTCCCGAGGACAGCCGTGTGGAACTTGACACCACTGGATTGAATACAGCCCAGGACCGCTACTACAGCCATGAAGAAATCGCAGAAGACCTGCAAACCCTCCAGAACGCCTTCCGTGCAGAAGGTTATCTCCATGCATATGTTTCCTCTACAGAGTACATCGATACCACTAGCAGAAAAATCCGCGTAGAATTTTCCGTAGATGCTGGCCCGAAAGTGATGATGGGCGGTGTGATCAGTGAAACCCGCCGCACCACAGGCCCCGGCAACAAGGATAGCGTATCCGACGCAGGCCTTACAGATACCGCCTGGCTATCATCCCTCTGGAGAATCAAGCCCGGTGAAGTCATTGACGGTAACCAGTACAATTCCTTCAAGTCCAAGCTATTCTCTACCCAGCTGTTCACGCAAATCAAGCTCACGGATTCCCTGAGAGCCGATGGCCTGTCCGACGTTCATGTGAAGGTAACGGAACGTGTTCCTGGAGACACCCGCTATGGATTCTTCTATGAAGAAATCTATGGATTTGGCGCACAGGCTCAAGCTAGACACAAGAATTTCTTCGGGCGTTTCAATGAATTCTCCACAAATTTTCAGGTGGCACAGCACAAGCAGGAATTATCCGTCGGTTACGCCAACCCGTTACTTTTCGGTACGTCTTTCAGCTTCATCCCCACGGCAATCCGTTTCGAAGACCGTCTGACCCTAAATCACGAAAAGATCAACCCGCCCGCCTACCCCGACAGTATTGAAGAACGTTACGAAATTATCAACCGAGGCGACCTTACCTTCGGCATTACCAAGAATATTCGTTTCCGTGGCACGTTGGACACCCGCTACGTGAACAAGATTACCGACAAGATGTTCAAGCTGAAGGGCGAAATCGCCTTGACCTTCGACTATACGGACGACTACTTCAACCCCACCAAGGGTATCCGAATTGCCCCCACAGTTGGCGCAGGAACCAACCTGAATGGTGATTTCGGATCGTTGAGCATGATTGGAGACCCCTACTCGTACGGAGAAGTTACCGCAAACGTGTACTTCCCCTTATTCTGGACATTTAACGGAGCCTTAAGCGGAAGCGTAGGCAAGTTCTTCGCCAAGGCCATCGAAGACGACGCCCGTGTATTCTACCAGGGCGGTTCCAGGTCTGTACGCGGCTATCGCTTCCGCAGCATTTACGCTAGTTATGAATCACCGGATCCCGATAATGAAGGCGAAACCATCATCAACACGGGTCTGACACCGCGTTATCTAAGATTTAATGAAGAAATTCGCTGGACGTTCCCCTGGAAGAGTCTGCGCAAATGGCAAATTGTTCAATTCTACGACTGGGCTTACGTCACAGATGAAGACCCCCAGTACAAAGAAGCGCGTGACGAAAGTTTAGGCTTAGGTATCCGTTACCGTTGGCAATTCCTGACCTTCCGTCTGGATTATGCTTTCAAGAAGAATTTGACGAACTGGAATACAGAATCCTTCCACTGGGGACGATTCGCCTTCGACCTTTCACAGACGTTCTAAAGATTTCGTTCTGTACTTTATTGAACCGTATTACGGTATAATTCGGACAGGCTAGACTTGGCCTGTGAAATGTGGACATCCAGAAGTCCAGCCTGTTTTAGGGCGGCTCGTACTTGCTCTTCCGTGACATTCTGGGGCAGTTCCAATTGGAACGCACCATTATCACTAGCAAGTTCCGATACGCGGCCCTGTTTTAGGACAGTACCTTTATCGATGATTGCAAAGTCCGTTGCCTCCGTTTCCATTTCGGCAAGGATATGGGAGCAGACAATGGCAGTACCGCCTTCCTGCTTACGCCACTGGGCAATCAGATGCCACACAGCCTCACGGGACATAGGATCCAGATTGGCCACAGGTTCATCAAGAATCAGCAATTTGGGACAGGGCGCCAAAGTGCGAAGCAGCTGCACCTTCTGGCGATTGCCAAGAGAAAGAGCAGACATTTTCGTGGATAAATCAGGCAATTCAAGTTTTTGGGCCAGGGTTTCTATACGTTCCTTGGAATTGCATTTCTTTTTGTAGGCAGAATCGCCAAAGCCATAAAAGCCCAGAAAGTATTCCACATATTCCTGAATAGAAAGCTTGGGATAAATGCCCGGATTTTCCAGCAGGACGCCGTAACATTCTGGATTTAGAAAGCCATTCTTAGCCCTATAGGCATCGGCAATCTGAACAGTTCCACGAAAGCATGAGAAACGACCACAAAGCAATCGTAGCATGGTTGTTTTCCCAGCGCCATTGGGGCCAAGCAAGGCATAGAAACTTCCCTGAGGAATCTTTAGGGACACCTCAGAAAGCGCCCATTTGCTGACGCCCGGATAGCGAAAGGAAACTTTATCAAGCTTGATTGCTGTCATGATTCTGAATATAGAAATTGCGCTGAGGAATTTCAGCGCAGTTAATATAACGAAATCAGATCAACCCACACAAGAGTGATTTGAATGTTTTTTAGTCCTTCAGGCAACGGATTGCAAATGCCATAAGCCTGTTAAATTCAGCCTCATCACCTTCAAAACCGGTAAAATCAGTCCAGGCGATAAGATCATATTTTTCAGATTTATCCTCATCAAGGAAGAGAGCAGCGTGCGTTTTTTCATCAGCATTCTCTGAAGAAGTCCAATAATCAACCAAACTTTCTGGATCTTCACTTAATGAAGAGTTAAAGATTGCCCCGCAATAATCTTCAGAGGCATTTCCGTCAACATCTAAATAGCCAAATCCAGCCGGCAGCGCACTAAAGCCAAGATAATTGTTTCCTGGAACATGCGCCCAACCCGATGTGTCTTTCAGGAAACTGGATACTTCGATATTTCCACCTAAATCGTATTTAACCTTTTCTGCCACTGATACAAGTTCTTCCATTTCTTCCAAGGAAGGTAAATGCCATCCGGAGGGGCAAGCGGTTTGGGCAGACTTCCAAGGATAAAGGCGACCACGGCTATCGCAGGATGTCATATCAGCACAATTGCAGAGACTCTTTCCGTCGGCTGTTTCAAATTTTAAATTGTCAGCCATCCAAGTCTGCTTCCCGATTTTAACGGTCCTGTAGACATTTCCATCACGATCATCTTTCAATTCACCATAGGAACCAGAATAGGCTGCGACAGAGCTGGAACTGGATTCAGGTTCATCGTCCTCATAAGAGGGCCAAGACATAGGCTCATGGCTCCCTGTTCCCTTGATACAACGAACAGCGACATTCCATGGGACCTCTATTGATAAGGCTTCTACTCGAGCTTCTTTTCCTTGAATTACGAAAAAATCATTGCCGAAGTAATCTGTGAATCCAGTGGTTCCAGCCCAAAAATAGAGTTCGTCATATTTATCATTGGATGGATTAGCACCAAAGCCAAATGCATCAATACCATTTTTATCATTAGGCCAACCAGAAGTTGACTTGAGCATGTAACCCGCAATATCACTAGAGACGAAATCATCAGAATAGTCAACACCACTAACATAGGCTGATAATTGGCTCCATTCATCGTAAGTAGGCAGATGCCACCCCTCGGGGCATATTCCCTGAACAGGCTGTTTTACAGGACAGGGACTCCACATGCCATAATCCCACCCCCAAATAAGGCTATCCAAATAGCAGTGGGTGACTTCCGCATCCATCACTTCTTCGTATTCATAAAATTCTTTATTGTTGTATTTGAGATTTTCAGCCATCCAAGTCTGTTCGCCAATTTCAACAGTCTTGTAAATCTGACCATCGCGAGGATCTGTCATGGATCCAAAGATTCCCGCATAAGTATTCTCGGCAACATTCACTTTGTAATCAAGGCCATGCCTTCCCTCACCCTGGATACAACGAACCACCTTCTCATTCCATTGTCTTCTGGTATCCACAAATTCCGCATAACCGTTTTGACCGGTCACGCACAAAACCTTGAAGGATCCATCAGCATTTTGTTCCGTAGAATAGAGGCAAGTTTCTTCTTTCCCAATAGGTCTATAGGAGGGCTTAACATTGAAGCCATATTTATCTGTACCATTGGCCACACCACTCCAACCAGATGCAGATTTTAACGCATCACCAGCGACTTTAGAGCCACCAACATAATCCACAAGGGTCTGCAATTCTTTGACAGAAGGAACATGCCAACCATTAGGACAAACGCTTTGTGAAGGCATTGCCAACGGGCAACTAGACAAATGTATTCCGTTAACAGTAATGCCGCGATCGGTTTCGCCACAACCGGTATTCACTGAATCTGCAATTTCGGCCCAGGAATAATCAAAACGAATCTGTGAATTATACTGTTCACAGGTTAAAGGATACGCGCTCCACTGTCCACAATCAGCTAATTCTACATCATCATGACCATAAGTCAAATTTTCAGCCATCCAGACTTGATTACCAATTTTCACAATCTTATAGACATGACCATCGCGGGAGTCTGTAAATTCGCCAGTCAGTCCAGAGGCATCAAAGCGCACGGTATCAGGGGCAGTGGAGATCGAAGATGAACTTTCAGCCAATCCGTTATCAGCGCTGGACAACGCATCTATACCAGAAGGATTACCATCAGGCCCCACAGGGCTGTTCTTTGAAGAAGAATCGTCAGAGCATGCGGATAGAATTGCCAGCATGGACATTGCACCGAGTAAACAGAATTTCTTCATGGGAACCTCCTACCCCTAAAAACGTATGTTCTTAATATAAATAAAAAAACAGAAAAGGCCCGACAAAAAAAAGTCCGGCAATTTTACTGCCGAACGTTTTTTTAATTATGAATTATAATGTATGAGATTTATAATCGCGGCGAAGCCGCCTAGCTAAGTCTCATAATTAATAATTCATACTTCATAATTACGCTTAATTTTGCTACGCAAAATTAAGCGTAAAGCGGGTGCTTCTTGCAGAGGTCGATGATTTCCTGACGGATAGCCTTCAGGCCTTCTTCGTTGTCCTTGTTCTGGATGCAACGGTCGATAATCTGAGCTACCAGGCGGGAATCGTTTTCATCGAAGCCGCGGGTAGTGATGGCTGCGGTGCCAAGACGTACGCCGGACGGATCCATGGGCTTGCGGGTGTCGAACGGAATGGTGGAACGGCTGCAGGAGATGCCAACCTTTTCCATGGCAACTTCAGCATCCTTACCACCGATACCCTTGGAAGTCATGTCCACAACCATGAGGTGGTTGTCGGTACCGTCGGAAATGATCTTGTAGCCAAGCTTCATCAGTTCGTCGGCCATAGCCTTAGCGTTCTTGATGATGTTCTGGGCATAAGCCTGGAATTCTGGCTGGAGAGCTTCGAGGAATGCAACTGCCTTACCGGCGTTGATGTGGTCATGGGGACCACCCTGCATACCCGGGAACAGACCTGCGTCGATTGCCTTGGGCAGGGAGACTTCCTTTTCTTCCCCCTTGACGATCTTCTTGATCATCTTGTCCTTGCACATGATGATTGCAGAACGGGGACCGCGGAGAGTCTTATGGGTGGTGGTGGTGACGATATCGAAGTAAGGAACCGGAGATTCGATAGCCTTACCAGCGATGAGGCCAGCAACGTGAGAAATGTCAGCCATGGTGAGAGCGCCAACTTCGTCGGCGATTTCCTTGAACTTCTTCCAGTCCAGGTTGCGGCTGTAAGCGGAGAAGCCAGCGAGGATCAAGCGGGGCTTTTCCTTAAGAGCGATTTCACGGACCTTGTCCATGTCGATACGGCCGGTTTCCTTATCCACTTCGTACTGTACGAAGTTGTAGAGCATACCGGAGAAGTTCACCGGATGGCCGTGAGAAAGGTGTCCACCGTGGTCCAGCTTGAGGCCGAGAACCTTGTCACCCGGCTTGAGGACGCCCATGTAGACAGCAGCGTTTGCCGGAGAACCGGAAAGGGGCTGGATGTTAGCGTGTTCGCAACCAAAGAGCTGCTTGCAACGTTCGATGGCCAGAGCTTCCATCTTATCGATCACTTCGTTACCACCATAGTAACGCTTGCCAACGTAACCTTCACTGTACTTGTTGGTGAGCACAGAGCCCATGGCTTCCATAACAGCCTTGGAGGTGTAGTTTTCGGAGGCGATCAATTCGATGCCATATTCCTGACGTTCGGCTTCTTCCTGAATGATGTCAAAGATGGCCGGATCGGTCTGTTGCAGAGTAGATTTAAGCATTAGTAGCTCCTTTGAGTTTACAAGCGTAAAAATAGCAAAAAATTTTATTCAGCGAAGTAAGCCTTTGCCTTGGCAACGACTTCTTCCACCTTGACCATGGAGAATTCCTTTTCGTTACGGAACTTCCATTCCACTTCGCCGTTGGCAAGACCCTTCTTGCCGATAGCGATACGGACCGGGGAACCCCACAGGTCAGCATCCTTGAACTTAACGCCCGGACGTTCGTCACGGTCATCCACAAGAACGTCGATGCCATTAGCTTCCAGTTCTGCTTCGAACTTTTCAGCCAGTTCGACCAGTTCCGGTTCCTTGCCGATGGGAACAATTTCCACCTGGAAGGGAGCGATGGACTTGGGCCAGATGGGGCCGAAGTCGTCGTGGCTGTTTTCAACAACGGAAGCCATCAAGCGGCCAATACCGATACCATAGCAACCCATGATGGCAGGAGCGGAAGTCTTTTCGGCAGTGAGGTACTTGGCACCCATGGATTCAGAGAACTTGGTGCCCAGCTTGAAGATGTTACCCAGTTCGATACCGCGGGTTTCGGAAAGTTCTTCACCGCAGTTGGGGCACTTGCAGCCGCCCTGAGCTTCGGCGATGTCGGCCACTTCGAATGCCGGGAAGTCGCGCTTCGGGGTACAGTGCATCAGATGGTAGTTTTCTTCGTTTGCACCCATCACGAGATCGCAAGCGTCAGCCAGAGCCTCATCCACGATGATGCGGGTGTCGTGGGCGCCGATGGGGCTAGCAAAGCCCGGCACCATACCGCAGGACTTGATGAGAGCATCGTCTGCCGGGTAAAGTTCCTTGGCCTTCAGCAGGTTGTGGAGCTTGATTTCGGAAACGTCCAGGTTGCCCGGAACCATGACGGTAATGAGCTTGCCTTCGAAATCGAAGAATACGCACTTGGCGGTGGACTTTGGGTCGATCTTCAAGAATGCGCTCAGTTCCTCGATAGACGGGCAGTGAGGAGTTTCAACCTTTTCGGGCATTGCATTTGCATCGCCCTTGTAGGTTTCCCGGGTAAACTTTGCAATTTCACGGTTGGCCTGGTAGCCGCACTTCTTACAGAGGATCAGGTAGTCTTCGCCGTTGGGAGTATCCAGCATGAATTCGTGGGCGACCTTACCGCCCATGATGCCGGTATCGCTCTGCACCACCACCGGTTCAATACCCACGCGACGGTAAATACGGAGGTATGCATCATATTCTTCCTGGTAATGCTTGTCCAGGTCTTCCTGAGAAGAATGGAAGCTGTAAGCGTCCTTCATCAAAAATTCGCGAACGCGGATCAGACCGCCGCGAGCACGGGCTTCGTCACGGTACTTGGTCTTGAACTGGTACAGCATGAAGGGCAGCTGCTTGTAGCTGTTCAGGACGTAGCGGGCCATATCGGTCATGGCTTCTTCGTGAGTCATGGCCAGAACCATCTTGTGGTTGTTGCGGTCGTTAAAGCGGAGGAGTTCTTCGCCGATAGCCTGGTAACGGCCAGATTCGCTCCAAAGGTCAGCAGTCTGAACCACCGGAAGGTCCACTTCGATACCGCCGATCTTGTTCATTTCTTCACGGACGATGTTAGTGATCTTCTGGATCACGCGGTAGCCGATAGGCATCATGGAGTAGATACCGGTAGAGAGAGGCTTAATGTAGCCGCCACGCATCAGGAAGATGTGGCTGGGCATGGTAGCGTCGCTGGGCGTTTCGCGGAGCGTGACGTAGAAGTACTTAGAGAGTTTCATAACGATCCTTTAAATCCAGACGGATTGTAAGACAAATTTTTCGGGCTAAAAGGTAGCAATTTTTTGTATTTTTCAACTATGCAATTCGTAGATAACCTCCGCGCAAAACCTTTTGTTCAGAAAATCGAGAAATTTTTCCCGGCAATAGCCTTTTTGGGAGGTTTTAGCTGGGACTCTATTACCCTTGGTCAAAGTATTGATGGATTGGACATCCTTTTCCTGGCCGCCTATTACCTGGGTGCCTTGATTATCACCATCCTCCTTTCCGCTCATAATGCGGCAACGATGGACGAAGACGTCCCAACGAAGCATGGCTTACTAAACCGCGAATGGAGCGAGTCCTGGAAACAAAAATTCTCCTGGGCAATTCAATTCTGCTTCGGCAGCATGTTCAGCGCCCTGGTAGTCTGCTATTTCAAGAGCAGTGGATCTTTTACCACATTCATCCTAGTGGTCCTTCTGGCGGTTCTTCTGGTCTGTAACGAATTTTTGCAGAAGCGCTACGAAAGTTTCGCCATTAGCTTGGCTCAGTTCTGCCTGTTGGGAACCATGTTCCTGAACTTCGCCATTCCCCACCTAGTCAACCGAATTGGATTTATCTGGTTCTTTATTAGCACGCTGCTTTCTTTTGGCGTTTGCACCTTGGTATGGAAAATCTCAAAGTACCGTTTCTACGTACTGATTGCCCCGGCAGTAATCTGCATTTTATTGATCATTTCCTACATGGCAAACCTGGTTCCCCCTGTTCCTCTTGTGATGAAGGAACAGGCCGCCTGTAAGAACCTTGATGTCAAGACATACATCTGCGAACAGGACGCCCCCTCATTCTGGCAAAAAGTCGGACTTGTAGCCCCCAGTGTCCATAAGGGCGATGATTCCATGATTTACTTTGTGTCTTCCGTCTACGCCCCCACGGATCTAAAGGCAGAAATTGAATATCGCTGGTACTATGCAGACCCTCGTACAGGAAAGTTCAAACTTGTAGATAAAATAAGTTCAGAACGTATGGTCCTCCAGGGCGGTCGCGATGAAGGATACCGTAGTTATTCCCGCAAGAAGAACGCCCCTCCGGGAAAATATCGCGTAGAAACAGCCTACCGTAATGGAGCCGTGATTGGATCCATGACATTCGATATCTTTGCCGGGGAATCCGAAACAGGTATCGTTCAGGACACAATCCAGTAATAAAATTTCTTGACGGTCTTATTAAAATTCTACATTTAAGGCATGAAGAAAATTAAGACCGCTACTCTCCAAGGCAAATGGACTGGTGATACCAAGTCCAACAATGAATGGTACAAGGCCGAAGCTTTGAAGCTGAAGGGCCAGGGAATCGATATTCTCGTTCTCCCGGAAATGTTCCACACGCCCTACTTCCCGTTTGAAGAAAACGCAGACTTCTTTGACATGGCCATCGAAAAGGACGACGTCATCGTGAAGGAATGGCAAGACATCGCTCGCGAATTAGGCGCCGTAGTGGTTTTCCCCTTCTTTGAAAAGCGCGCCCGCGGAATCTACCACAATTCCGCCTTTGTCTTTGAACGTGACGGAAGCATCGCAGGTCTCTATCGCAAGAGCCACATTCCCGACGACCCCGCCTTCTATGAGAAGTATTACTTCATCCCCGGCGACACCGGTTTTGAACCCATCAAGACTTCCGCAGGAAAGATCGGCGTTCTGATTTGCTGGGACCAGTGGTTCCCGGAAGCGGCCCGCATTATGAGCCTGAAGGGAGCAGACCTTCTGATCTACCCCACCGCAATCGGCTGGATGAAATCTGAACCTGCAGAACTTTACCCCCGTCAACAGGATAGCTGGACCACCGTCATGCGGGGCCACGCCATCGCAAACCGCACCTTCGTTCTCTCCGCCAACCGCATCGGTACCGAAGGGGAGCTGACCTTCTGGGGCACAAGCTTTGTGGCTGCTCCGGATGGCTACCTCATCAAGAAATGCGACACCGATTTTTTGGGTGCATCCATTGTGGAAATCGACCTGGGTGAAACCGAATTCAATCGTCGCTGGTGGCCCCATTTCCGCGACCGCCGCGTTGACCTGTACGGCGACATCTTGAAAATCTGGTGCGAGGATTAAAAGGGGCAAGGGGCTTGGTTCTAGGGACTAGGGCTTTTTAGAGGCTAGAGACTAGGTTCTAGGGGCTAGGGCAGATGGATGCAAGTGTTTTCTTTTTAGAGAATATTTCGTCTTTATATCTCAGGCAGAACCATCCCGACACCCTAATCTCTAGATTCTAATTTCTAGTCTCTAATTTTCACCCTCTAATTTCTACCCTCTAATTTTTTTCTGAGTAATCATTTATGGCAACATCTATTCGTTATCCCGCAGAATGGGAAGAACAGGAAGCCACTTGGCTGGCTTTTCCCCACAATAAGAAGAACTGGTACGGCGAACGTGGTGAAAACATTCGCAAGTTCTACATCAACCTCATCCGCACCATCAGCGAATTCCAGCCGGTGAACGTCCTGGTTCCTAGCAAGAACTTTCTGACCTTCGAAGAAAAGTTCGCCATTGCAGACCGTCCCTTCCCGGTGAGCGTCATCTTCATTAAGACCAACGACATCTGGATCCGTGACTACGGTCCTTTCTTCATGAAGAAGGGCGACAAGACTGTCATTTCCCAGACCCAGTTCAACGCCTGGGGCGCCAAGTTCCCTCCCTGGAATCACGACGACAAGATTCCCGAAACCATCGCGGAAGCCTTCGGCTACAAAATGGACAAGAGCGTTCCCTACATCTTTGAGGGCGGCGCCATCGAAGTCAACGGCAATGGTCTGGGCATTACCACTCTGGACTGCCTCATCGGCAAGAACCGTAACGCAGACAAGGATCTTTCCAAGGTCATCAAGTCTATCTGCAACGCATTCGGCCTCAAATCCTTGCTGGTCCTCCCCCACGGTCTCCACGGAGACCACACCGACGGCCATATCGATAACGTCGCCCGTTTCGTTGCCAAGGATCGTGTGGTCATGTGCTGGGAAGATTCCAAGAAGAGTCCCAACACCCCCATCCTCGCCGAAGCAAAGTTCCTCATCGAAGAATTCATGAAGGCTCACTACGGCAAGAAGGCCAAGGTGGACACCTTGCCTCTCCCGCCCCAGCGTGTTCTTGACGACGGCCAGATTCTCCCGGCCAGCTACATGAACTACATCCACGCCAACGGCGCTCTTATCTTCCCCAAGTACAAGAGCCCGAAGGATGCAATCGCCCAGAAGTACTTCGAAAGCGTGTTCCCCAAGCTGAAGGTCATCGGCATTGACTGCCGTACCGTCATCGAGGAAGGCGGCAGCTTGCACTGCATGAGCAAGCACGAAAGCAAATAAAGCTTAGGCGATATTATTCCCCATAATAGCTACCGTTGACACAGGCGGTAGCTAATTTTTTAATGAACGGATTTTCCGATTCCATATAATCCAACGGATTCAGCTTGACTTGCTCCAGAACAAGACGAGAAACATGCTCAAAGAAAGTTTCCTCCTTGGCAATTACTTCCTGTTCAAAATAATCATGAAGATTTTTCATGGCATCGAAAACATGGTGGCAATGCACTTCTAAATCCTGAATAGTACGAACATCCCTTATATGGGCGCTAAAGGATGTTTGTTCAACTTGAATCGAGTAAGGCATACGGGAAAAAATCATTTGCATCGTCTTTTTTTCAATTAACTCACAGAACTTTTTCAAGTTTTTCATGAGGTTTTCATCCATATACCATCTTATCAGAAGGTTTAGCACATTTTGACAAGTTCGGTTTGGAACTTCATAGGAATAATGACTTGTCCCTAAATGCACAAAAGAATAAACCGGCTTCTTGAAGTCAAACTTTTCAGGGGCATTCCAGAACTCCAGTTTTTTTCTCCAGTCAGAGGAGTTTATTAGAGGGTAAAGAATTTTCACATACTCGCCCACAGAATATTTCGCCAAATAGTGCTGGAATTCCAGACAAAAAGTTCGGTCAGATTCTTCCTCAGTCTCATTCTTGAACATCACCGCATTCAAGTGTTCAACAAAGTAGAAGTGATCCAGGTTGTCGTTCAAGGTTCTTGCAAGGTTATAAAATTTCCTATCATTTTCCATGCAAAAAGGTTCTTTCAACAAGGACTTGTCCAGAGGATCAAACACATCTGTCAGGCGAACTTCCATATCAAAGCGAACCAGAAAATGGACAAGGTCATCTCCAGGTCGTTTATCTCTCGTAAAGTTCAACACCTTTACGGAATCTTCAAGAATTTGAGCTTCTTGAGGAAACAAACCATCAAACAGCGGTTCAATTTGAAAATAGGGACTCCCCGGCTTCATCATCCTTGCAATACAACGTTTCGCAGATTCCTTGTCCGGGAAAAGGCTACCGTAACTTTGAATGGCAAAAACATTCTTCCTTAAAATGACCGGTCTGCCATCCAGGAACTCATTGAGGCCTTCACATTTTCGACACGCCAGACTTTCGCAAACTTTTTGATAACTGTCGGATGCAAAAAAGCCTGTGGTTTCAAAGACCAGAGGGGGAAAATTGAAGATATTAGGATTGGCATCCACCAGATCCATATAATGTTCAAAAGTGCCAAGAAAAAGGGTTCCATCGGATTTTTCTAAAAAACGAATGGGAGCAGAACAGTTTCGTTCTCGGTTTTTGTACCCCTGATTTTTAAAGACATTGTATTTAAATGAAACTCTAGCCATTATAACCTCTATACTTCAAGCAAAAGCCCACTGACGATTTGACAGGCGTACTTTTTCAGCACAGGGATTTCGCTTTCTGTATATATTATCGGATCCAGCCTCATGGTTTTTAAAATTTTATTTCCGAGATGTTCAATGGGTGTACATTTCCTTACATTCCATACTTCTCTTTTTAAATAATGCAAAGCCGATTGCAAACCATTTTTCAACAATTGCATTCGGTCGACAAAATTTTTCTTTTCCTGAACGAAGGAGGAATCCTTTTCGTTTGGAGTTAAGGAAGGGTGATGAAAGCAAACGTGCAGATTCCTGGATGCAGCATTGAAATTTTTCTT
Source organism: Fibrobacter sp. UWR4 (assembly GCF_003149045.1). Lineage (NCBI taxonomy): Bacteria > Pseudomonadati > Fibrobacterota > Fibrobacteria > Fibrobacterales > Fibrobacteraceae > Fibrobacter > Fibrobacter sp. UWR4. The sequence continues at coordinate 93,955 of NZ_QGDU01000007.1, forward strand.
TGTAAGCAAACATTCATTGATCTTTACGATCCTAGCATCAAGTTCACTCACCAACTCCATCAGCCGTTCCTCTAACAACAAAGAATTCATTGTCAGCGACATATCCACCCTTAAATAGAAATCACTTTCATTGCCAACAGAAGTCCTGTAAACCAGTCGGTCCTTACTGTAAGCAAATCCATAATTTTCAAGCTGAGAAAAGAAATCAAATTTTGATTTCCATATTGAATCATTGCATTCCTTTTGAACAATCCTGAAATACTCAACAAAGGATCCCTTTTTGAAGTATTCCTTAAACTCATGCATAAATGCATTTTCAGAATCTTCTATACAGCGATTTTTCATTTTCAAGCAATCTTTGTCGGTAATGTACAGTTTCCCCGGATGTTCCAGCACTGTCTTCAGATATGAATAAAATTTGATGTTTGACGGAACTGGCGTTGGAGTAAGAAATAATTCGGGACGAACACTCTGGATTCTATTTTTCAACTGAATGATTAAATCAAAATGGATATCAAAGCAAACTTTCTGTCTTGATGTCACGTCAATATCAATTTTATAATTCGATATTCCACATGTTTTTTCCTTTATTTCACAGCTTACAAAATCAGGTTGATCACAATCATCAAAAAATTCAAGTATTTCAATAAACGGACTATGATTCTGAACCATCATTTGCGCAATTTGACGCGCTGTTGCTTCGGACGGGAAAACATCTCTATAGGACTGTACTTTAAAAGAACATTTTTCTATTAAGTAAGGCTTTCCATTTAAAAAATCCAGTATTTCGGGACAAGGCTGATTTAGGATTTTTTTCAACGATTCAGATAAAGATGTCGATTTAAGAAAACCTTCTATTTGAAAAAACAAGCGTGTAAAATTATTTGGTTTTGGATATTCCTCAATAACAGCGCTCGCTCGAGGTTCTTTTTCAACTATACCAAATTTTTCAAAAGCATTGAATTTAATGACTTTTCTGAACATAAAAATAAACCTCCGATTTATTTATCGGAGACTACATGCCATTTTGTCAAATAAATCCTTAATTATTTATTATGGTCAAGTCCAACTAAGACGTTTTTAGCGGCGGAATCCACGACGATCAGCAGGTCTATTGGTGGCATAATAGGCCTTCTTGCTTTCGTACATATTATCGTCTAGAGTCTTAATAAATTCATCGATGGTGTGTCCCTGCAAATCCAGCAAGCCCTGACCGTAAGAAACGGAAAGTTTATAGGGCGCCTTGGAAGACGAATTGAACTTTTCAAGATTACGATTCAAGGAGTTAATGCAAGAATCCACCACGGACTGTTCACGAGTATTCAGCAGGATGATAAATTCGTCACCGGCATAACGAATAGCAACACCTGAATTGCCTACAGAAATCTGCAGGATTTTTGCCATGTTCACCAGAGCGTCATCGCCTACGGAATGTCCAAAATTATCATTGATTTTCTTGAAGGAATTCATATCCAGCATCATCCCTGTCACAGCCATCTTACGAAGATTCAGGAAAGCCTTCAGATGGAAATCCAGATAGACGCGGTTGTAAAGGCCTGTCAGGCGATCCCTGAAAATCAACTCATTCTGCAAGCTGGAGAAAACACCTGCCATGGAAACTGCAAGGCTTGCAGAAATCAGGGACAACCCAAAGAACATTGTCTGTACGGCAGTACCAATCATCAGAGGAATCAAATACATCCAGATGGGGAAATACTTCAACACCCCACTCTTTTTTCGGCACAGGAAGTACAGGACGATACTGTCCAGCGTCATCCCATAATCAATGACCGTATAGACCCAATATCCCCAAAGTCTCTGATAGACATTATTGGAATCGAAAGTGTAGATAAACGGGCTGAAAGCATTGATCACAATTCCGGCGGAACCAAGCACCAGGAGTGCGATTAACACATTCAAATGCGTTCTTGAAATTCCTCCGCAAGAATGTTTTGTCAGGAAGAATAACCAGAGGAACGCGCAGAACATGTTGGAAGTATAAAGCCAGGCATTTCCCAGTCTATTGACGTATTCAGGAAGATCCCCCAGGAGACCGTCGCTGGTGAAAACACAGGGATCCACCAGACAGTTCAGCAGAGTAAGAACCAGCAACACAAGAATTGCCACATTCTCGGAATTACGGGACTGGACGCGCCACAAGTTACCCGCCAGGATGACGGCAGTCAAAACAGCACCAAGGCCGTTTGCGACATAAATACTTGTGAGCGAAAAATCCATTTTTCAAATTTCCTGACAATAAGATAATAATTATCCGTCTTTTACTTAGCTTCCAACAATTTCTGGACGCTCTGGGCGAACTTTTCCAGACTGGGGTCGCGGGCACCCATCAGGAGGATGGTGTCACCAGGCTGTGCAGCCTTGACCATTGCAGCAGCGCATTCGTCTCGATTTTCAATATAGACCGCATCGGAGCCAAGGGCAACCAAGTCGTTGGCCAGGTCACCTGCAGAAATGTCACGGACCACGGTACCGCCAGCGTAGTAGATTTCGCTGAAGTACATGGAATCGGCGGCGCAGTTTTCCGCGGTTTGTTCGCCAGAGGCCGCATTGCCAGAGGAAACTGCCGCGGACTTATCGCAGGTAGAATCCGCGGCGGCTTGGGTAACGCCAGGGTTGCGCAACGCCTTATTGATGAATTCCACCAGGTCGTTGCGCAGGAAACGTGTGGGACCAAATCCGTGAGGCTGGAACCAGGCAAGTACGCGACCCGCAGTAAAACTCTGGGCGCTCTTGATGCTGGCAGAAATCTTTGCAGGATTATGGGCGAAGTCATCCACCAGAGTCACGCCATTGAAGGTTCCAAGAATCTGATGACGGCGGAACACTCCCGGGAAAGTGCTAAGGGCGTCGGCGCAGGTGCGGAGGGAAACGCCGGCCTGGAGCGCCGCTGCGGTTGCAGCCAGGGCATTTTCCATATTGTGGCGGCCCGGCAGCGGCACCGTAAACTTCACCAGTTCATTATTGTGGCGGCAGCGGAAAATGATGGACGGGCCTTCGGTGCGGAAGTCAATGCCCTGGACGCCCACATAGCTTTCGGTACCGAAATCGTTATGACGATCCTGGCTGAAAGGCTTTGCCAGCGGGTGGGCATCGTTCACAATCAAAGTCTTGCCGTTATTCAAAATGTTGCTGCGGAACTTGCCGAAAATTTCCTGCAGTTCACTCATTTCCTTGTGGTCCTTGTCCACATTCAGGATGAGGCCGACCTCAGGTTCGTAGCGGACCAGAGTTCCATCGCTCTCGTCCGCTTCTACCACCAGCCATTCGCCGGAACCGCTGACAGCGTTACCGATTTTGCCTTCCTTCTGCAGGTTCACAAGGCCAGCGCCAGTCATTACAGAAGGCTGCAATCCGGCGTACTGCAAAATGTGGTAAATCATAGCGGTGACAGTAGATTTTCCACTGGTGCCGCTAACCGCAATGGTCTTAGCTTCCTTGGAAATCTTAGCCAGCATTTCGCTGCGGTGCATTACAGGAACTCCAAGTTCCTTGGCACGCTTCAAATCCGGATTGGTATCTTCGATAGCGGTGCTTACAACAACTGCAGACAAGTCGGCGGAAATACCGGAGCCGTCCTGGGCGAAGCACTTGATGCCACATTCCTCCAGCTGTTCCATCACACGGGGCTTCTCGCAGTTGCCTGCCAGGAATTCACCAAACTGACGGTCGGATCCACGAACTTCAACACCGCGGCCAGACAAGTACTGGGCAATGGCACTCATGCCAACACCAGCAACACCAATAAAAAAGTAAGAATACATAGTCACTTAGAGACTAGGTTCTAGGGGCTAGAGACTAGAGTTTTCACACTTACAATCCCTAGCCTCTAATTTCTAGTTTCTAGTCTCTCTCCATTATAGCAAATTAGGATCAATTGTGGGTTCGTAACCGGGTTCCACGAAGTCTTCCTTGGCGACGCCCTTCTTGCGGGCGGCCTTCATCTGCTTGATGAGCTTACGTTCGGCAGCCTTGGCCTTACGGGCGGCGGCACGTTCCTTACGTTCTGCCAGGCGTTCGGCACGAGTCTTACGTTCCTTGTAAGGGCAGGCTTCTTCAGGAAGCAAAGCAAGGACTTCATCGCTTTCATATTCATCAATGAAATCCGGTTCGCCTTCAAAGCGCATTTCCGGATCGAAATCGCGGAAGCCTTCTTCTTCATCAAAGACAGGAGCGTCAGCAGGGCATTCCTTCTTCAAAAGTTTCAGAACTTGATCGAAAGGTTTTTCCAGAGGGACCTTGAACTTCATCTTCTTGCCAGTGGTAGGATGAATCAGTTCAATTTTTACCGCCTGCAATAACTGGGCAGGAGCGATTTCCAGAACCTTTTCAGCCACTTCGCGGAGAAGAGGCGGTACACGGTTCAAACATCCGTCGCGACCATCATACAGCGGATCGCCAACAACGGGATGGCCCATATAGCGGCTATGGACACGAATCTGGTGAGTACGACCGGATTCCAGCTGCAATTCCAGAAGTGTTGCAAAAGCAAAGAACTTCTTGGCAACAAAATGGGTGCGGCTTTCCTTACCGCCATCCACCACAGCCATCTTCAGACGGTTCTTGGGATTACGCCCGATGGGAGCGTCAACGGTTCCTTCAAGATCACGAGGGCTACCCCACACCAAGGCGTTATAAGTGCGGTGCAGAGTGCGGGTTTCCAGCTGATGAGCCAGGTGACGGTGGGCGTTATCGTTCTTTGCAACCACCATAAGACCCGGGGTATCCTTGTCCAAGCGATGGACAATACCCGGACGGAGAGCGCCGTTAATCGTGGAAAGATTTTCCTTGAAATGGTACAGGAGGCCGTTGGCCAGAGTTCCATCCTTCACACCAGCGCCAGGATGAACCACCAAGTTGCGGGGCTTGTTAATCACCACAATGTCGTCATCTTCGTAGACGATATCCAGGGGAATTTCCTGAGGTTCCAAAGTGGAGGCTTCCTTTTCGGGAATTTCGCCACAGACCACCACCATTCCCGTTTCCACACGGAAGTTCTTGGGAGTGGCAACCCCACCCACCTTCACTTCGCCTGCAGCAATCATCTTCTGCACATCCGTACGGGAAACATTCTCCAGAACGCCGGTCAAAAATTTATCGATGCGTTCGCCACTCTTCTTTTCGTCTACGAGATAATTCATACGAGGCTAAAGATAGCAAAAGTCAAGAGTCGCAAAAATTACAGCAAAAATTTTTCGACGTAAAGCTTTACCATTTCAGGTTTTATTGGGCTTTTGCTGGTCTCCATTGTACAAATAAAATTCACCCCGATGGTAAAACCATGTTTCTGGTACGAGTCCATCTTTTTTACCATGCCAACTGCATAATCAGGATTATCCATCATTCCAAAATGCTCCCAGACAATTTCCTTTCGCGTCCTTACATTTAGGCATATAAAATCAGGATGGACACGAACAGAACCTAGCATTTTGGGACATTCATACCTGAAGGGAATATTCATCCTGATTAAAGTCTCCGCAATAATCAGTTCCGATTTAGACCGAACGCACCGACCATCAGACGTCTTGAAGAAAGGGGTTCCTTCATCAAGCGTCAAACCATCAAAAGGAATAGAACTCCAACACCTAGCGTATAATTCATCATCTAGAATCGCGGGAATTACAAGGTCTCCGCGAAACAGTCCATTCCACACACCTTCAATGACATTGGATTGATACCGACGATTAAAATCATCCAGTATAGCCAACTGCATTTTCGCAACCTTTAAAACCTTTTGATCATATCCCTTTTGCGCCAAGGCCTTGATCAACTCCATATTCTCCATCGGGATATATGTTCCATTTGTATTTTCATCTGTCACGTGATAATAGTGGGGTTTCTGGCTTTTCCTCTGCATTGAAATTCTGAGTCTTCCCTCGGGAGCGTTTCTCAACGCGGCAACCTTCTCGTTGATTAAACACGTTAGCTCCTCCATGCGGGATTTCACCTGCGCCGGGATTTTATCTTTTGAAATCAGCTCCTGGGGGATGAGAATTTCGTTCTTCTTCACCTTGAAAATTCTTTTCATGGAAACTCCTTGCTTACATAGTTTTTTGCGTCACTTATATAAACGTTGGAAACCACTCATTTGTACAAATTATGTCTAAAATTTTACCAAAAAATCATTCTTGCATCGTCTTTCGGGAAAAAAGGACCATTTGGATTAAAATCAACTTTTAGTCCTTCAACGTCAAGCCAAAGAAAGGACTATTTCTCGAAAATTCAAAGTTTAGTCCTTTGCGCCACCGAGGACAAAGGACCATTTTGAGTTATTTGAGCATTTAGTCCTTTAGGCAGACAATAAACAAAGGACTAAACCAGCAAATCGCAAAGTTTAGTCCTCTTTTGTCCGATCTTAAAGTTTTTCGCTAGTTGATAGCCTTCGCTTCCTTCTTCGCCTTCTCCTCTTCCTTGATTTGCTTATGCAGTTTCTTCAGGATGAAAGGAGACAGAAGGACAAAGGCCACGCCCACCGTCACAAAGGAATCCGCCACATTGAAGGTGGGGAAACGAGTCATGATAAAATCGGGCAAGTCGCAGTCGATAAAGTCCACCACCATCTGGAGGCGCATGCGGTCAATAAAGTTACCTATGGCGCCTCCGATAATCATGACAATACCAAGACGGCTCAGGTAGTCTCGCTTATCGATGGACTTGTAGAACCAGAACAGCACTACAGCCGCCACAATGGAGATGAGCAGGAAGAACAACCAAGGCGGCAGGAAGGGCATCAAATCCTGGGGACGGCTACTGAAGGCTGCTCCCTTATTGAACACCAACTGAAAACGGATGAACTCGCCCACCACATTGATTATGTCATGATTGGGAGCACCAGTTTCGTTGGAGAATCGAGCCAAAGCCCACAGCTTTGTCAGCTGATCGGAAACGATGCTGAAAATAATGACTGCAATATGAAACGGGAGCTTGTTATAGAACTTCATTAGGACTTAACCTCTGCATAGGTCTTGTTGATCCACTTGTCGCTGTAGAAATGCTTCATGGTGGACGTCACGATTCGCTTCACGGTATCGCGGGTAATTTTCACTTTCTTGTCGCTTGCGAAAATCGAAGAACCATCACCAATCAGCTTCATGTTCTCGGCAGCCATGAACAGCGGCCACAGGCAGAAGAGACGGGTGCGCATCTTGATATTGGGAATAAGCTTGGTATAGGCGATGGCGTCATCCAGATGACTCCAGGCCTTCTGGACCAGTTCACCCATGACGGCCGCGCGACGTTTCTCGAAGTCGGCACGATCATCCGCAGCCATTCCTGCGATTACGTTTGCATCGACGAACATATCATAGGAGTGAGCGAATCCGTGCCTGCGGCAGATTACCTCGGGCACAAAGCAAACACGACGTTCGGAGTCCTCGCGGCAGTCCTTCACGATGTTTGCAACCTGCAGGGCAAGACCGAAACTGACGTCCAGTTTCTGCATTTCAGCCTTACGGGCCTCGTTGATAAAGCAGGTGTCAGCAGCAAACAGATGCGTGAGCAGCTTACCTACGATACCAGCCACATAGTAGCAGTACTCGTCCAGGTCGCCTATGGATTCAAGCGTGAACCATCCGGAACTAAGGGCCGCCTCCTGGCGCTTGGCAAACTTCGCCATGCCGCCGCACATCTCGATAGTCACGTCACGGACCGGAGCCGCATACACCTCCGGCAGTTCCTTCAACAGCGGGACCACCACATGGGTATGAAGGCACAAATCAAAGTACGGTTCTGTCGCACGGGCACGCCAACTTTCTGGCAGGGACGATTCAAATTCCTCTACAGCCTCGTCCTTCAGTTCCGCGGTCTTAAAAATGCTTGCGAATTTATCCAGCAGCACTTCCTTTTCAGAAGCGCTCATATCCGGATCGTCTTCCACCGTATCCGCAATTCGCAAATACAGATACGCCAGGAGGATGCTCTTATGGAGCTTGCCCTTCAGGACGTTAATATTCAACGCAAAAGTGCGGGAAACCTGCAGCAAGATTTCTTCCGCATAGTTCCAGGCCTTCTTTCCGGAAAGTACGGCCTCGCCCATTCCAGCCTGTTCCAAAATATTAGCCATACATGGTCTCCGCATAGACGTCAGGTGGAATCTTCTTGGTTTTGGACATGAGATGAACCAGCTTCCACAACCGCCCCTTCGCCTCGGCTTCTTTCAGTTTCCTGGTAAAGCTCCAGATGGTTCGATTCTGCACATCCGATTCGCTACGGAAGTTGCCCTTGATTTCACTTTCGTATCGAACTCTGCGATATTCCAGGAAATAGGCAGACTGGAACATGTTAGCGGTACTCTTCCGTGCAATCTTGCAAAGAATCACGCCCACCAGCAGGAATACCGGAGAAACGGCAAAACCATAGAACCATTCCATTTCGGTCCAGTTGTAAACGACCCATATTGCAGGCAACGCAGAAACAGCGGACATGATCAGAGTGAAAATCAGGTCAAACAACTTGTAAAAGGCGCGCACACGAGGAACATAAGCCCACTTTTTGCCCTTTTTCACAAGTTTTTTCATGTACAGGGGATAAGACACCCTATGGAACCAGAAATACAGACCCACCCAGAAAAGGACGGGAATCCAAAACCAATACGTCAAAGTATCCAAAATATCCATAACGAGGCCAAATATAGAAATCGGATGATGTTGATTCGGGAATCCAGGCGCTCGTAAGGGACTAAAAGGTGCTCAAATTAGTAACTTCTTTTGTATCAACGAGTTACGAGAGCCTATCAGTGTAAAAAAATTGTTTTTTTTCACCTTCAGGGGCCGAACTTATCAACAATTTACTCAACTTTTACTACATTTGTAGACCTATTGTTGATAGATTTGAATTCAGCGACTTGCTGAACTAGGAAGAGGAAGAAGCCATGTCCGTCGAATGGGAAAGATGTTTGAATTATCTCCGTGGAATGCTGTCTGATACAGTCTATAAGACCTATTTTGCCCAGACCAAGCTCTCTAGCCAGACCACAGGCCACGCCGTAATTTCCATTCCCAACGGCCTGGACGCAGGTGTCTACAACGCCTACAAGGCTCTGATCGGACTGGCATGGAAGGAAGTGAGCCACGAAGAAGGTGCCATGGAATTCGATTTCCAGCAGCAGGAGGCCGTTGTCCAGCAGTCCCCTTCCCAGAACACCTTCAAGGATTTTGTGAAGCCCAGCGTCCCCCTTTCCGGCAGTTTCCGTTTCGAAAACTTCGTGCCTGGCGACAAGGCCCAGCTGGCATTCAACGCAGCTCTTGCAGTAGCCCGCAATCCCGACGGAACCCAGTACAATCCTCTGTTCATCTACGGTTCCTCCGGTCTTGGCAAGACCCACCTGCTGCAGGCTATCGGCAACTACATCCTGGAAGAAGATCCCACCAAGCGCGTGTGCTATCTGACTTCCGAAGACTTTTCCCAGCAGTACATGAAGTGCCTGCGCGAACAGCGCATCACCGAAATGAGCGACTTCTACCGTAACGAAGTGGACATCCTGCTGGTGGACGACATTCAGAACTGGACCGGCAAGAACGAAACCCAGAATGAATTCTTCCTGATCTTTAACGCACTCCATCAGGCAGGCAAGCAGATCGTGCTTACTTCCGACGCCCCTGCAGCAGAAGTGAAGAATCTTTCCGACCGTCTGGTGAGCCGTTTCGCATGGGGCCTGACCGTCGACATTCAGCCCCCTGACGTAGAAACCCGCGAAGCAATTCTCCACAAGAAGGCTGAAGAACGTCACCTGGAAATCAGCGACGAAATCCTTCACTATCTTGCAGAAAATATCGCAAGCAACGTCCGTTGTCTGGAAAGCGCCATCATCAAGCTGACTCTTCAGTCCAGCCTGATGAATCACGACATCGACATGAACATCGCCCAGAAGGTGGTTGCAGAAATCGCTCCTACCCTCCGTCGCCGCGTAAGTCTCGACGCCGTTCTCCACGCCGTTTCCAAGCATTACGAAGTTCCCGAAGCAAAACTCATCGAAACAGGCCGCGGCACCAAGGAAATTTCCAAGGCTCGCCAGGTTGCCATGTACCTCATGCGCGAATGCTCCCCCATCAGCCTCCAGAGCATCGGCTCCCGTTTTGGCGGCAAGGACCACTCTACAGTGGTTCACGCCATCAAGAGCATCAAGAAGGAAATGGAAACAGACCCGAGCTTTGCACGCCTGATTGAAAGCTTGAAGAATTCCATTCACGACTAACATCAAGTTTCCCGGTCGTGACCATCATGACCGGGTCTATTCAAGACGAAAAAAAAGCAGGTATCAACCTGCTTTCTTTATTTACTACTTCTTTTTCTTGGACTTTTTGTCTTTCTTGGACTTTTTGTCTTTCTTCGACTTTTTGTCCTTCTTCTTGTTTTTCTTATTCTTTGCAGGCGCCTCCTCAGCAGCCTTTTCTACCTCGGGAGTTTCTCCTGCAGGAGCAGCTGCCGCAGGGGCACTTGTCTTTTCCTGTTCAAGGATTTCCGCTTCGGCCTTTGCAGCTTCTTCTTCGGCCTGCTTTGCGGCAAGTTCAGCCTTCATGGCGGCCTCACGGGCCTTGGCCGCATTTGCACGAATCTTTTCAGCCTTTTCCTTCATTTCCTTGATCTTGCCTTCCTTAACGGCGGCAATAGCGGCGGAATCACCCTTTGTGGCAGCGGAATCCAGCTTAGCAATGGAATCCCTGACAGAAGCAGGAATCAGGGAATCTGCGGGAAGTTCCGGGCAAAGAATATCTACACCACCCTTGGTGCCATCCCAGCATTCCATCTTGCCATTAAACTTACCCATCTTGTAGGAGCCCCACTGGGTCTTACGGATACGTTCAGTATAGCAGACGGTTTCACCGGGCATCCACTGGTAGCAGGAATCCTTAATAGCCCAGAAAGTAAAGAGGCCATTGGGAAGACCATTGTGGTACACGCCACCAAAGTCCCCAAAGTCAACAAAGCCTTCCAGCTGGTTGGCATTGAAGGTGAGGGTTATCTTCTTTTTCTTGAAGGGATTGTTCACCGTCATACGGCCGTGAATACCATCACGCTTCAGAGGGACATCGGCCATCACAAAGCCATTATCGGCAATAATATGTGCGGTACCGTCCTTATAGCCCTGCTTATAAGGAACTTCGAGATGCTTGAAGTAGTAATTCTTGTCGCTACCATCCATAATGCTGGACTTGTAGAAATAAGACAAGCCTTCACGCATGCCATTCTTGTGGTTGGATGTCCAGATCACCTGGCCCCACTTGGCATCCTGCTGCTTCGGGTAGGAGGGATCGTTCAGATAGCCGATTTCTTCACCCTGAAGGCGGCCTTCCTTGTCCACATGACGGAGGTTTTCCTTGTAGCCATTGAAGGAGAAGCCAGTCAATTCCCCGTTATCCAGGCAACGGATATCGCTATAGTCGGTAAAGCGGCCCAGTGCGGAAGGAACCATCTTCTTGGGCATACCGGAGAATGCGAAGTTTTCCGGATGGAGACGATTGTCTACAGGCGCGTTGGGACGTTCATGGATATTGAAGAAACAGTCGATATCGTCGGCCTTTTCGGCATGCTTTTCGTAGTATTCACCGAAAGGAGTAGCCATCCAGCCATCACCATCGAAACTTGTGGCAATGGAACCTTCCATTCTATGGCCTACACCGAAATCTCTCAAAGTAGCAGTTGCAGCCTGAACATAGTCAATACACTGCTTCATTGCCATTTCGTTCTTGCAGGATTCTCCGGAGCAGTCAGTCACGCGTGGCTTGGGAATGCTATAAACCTTGGTCACCTGTCTCGGTTCGCCAGCCTTTTCGCTCACACGGTAGCAGCCGCAAACGTTAACGTCCTTCTTGTCGGCACCAATACGGGCGCGTTCAGAGGGCACAATGTTAGAAGGTTGTTCCAGCCAGCAGTCGAAATATTCCGACGGGGCCTCCCCTGCAGCAAAAATGCTGGAAGAAGCAGTCAGAGCAAAGGCGCATGCAATTTTCAGAAATTCAAATTTCATACAGCGAATTTAGATATTAATAGGCCAACAGTCTATTTAATTTATCTTTACGAAGCCTTAACGGGCCTCCTGAATCACTTCCAGAACCAACTTTTCCACCATGGCCTCGCTAGGAGCGCCACTCCAGACCTGCTTGATATAGCCATTTTGGTCCAAAAGCATCAAAGTGGGAACAGCACGAATCCCATAACGGCGCCACAAATCCTGGGAAGCATCCCTATAAAGGGGGTATGGAGAGGCATGCTGACCATAGAAAGCGTTCAAGGTTTTCAAATCTTCATTGGAAATTCCAATAATTTCCAGTCCATCCTTGGCATGCTTGTTATAAACGCTTGCAAGGACCGGCAGGGTCTTACGGCAAGGGCCGCACCAGGTCGCCCAGAAGTCCAGAAGGGTGGCCTTAGGCTTTTCCTGACGTTTATTGCCATTCTGGTAGAAATTCTCTCCAAATTTGGCAATTTTGCTGCCAATCGCGGAACCAGTCAAGTTGCTGATATCATCGGGGCGGTCCGTAAGCTTCACCTTCAAGTTGAGTTTCTTATCCCCACGAACCACATCAACCTTAATCACTTGGCCCGCCTTCCCCTTGGAAACGGCTTCCTGAACCTGGGAAATGTCCGTCAGGACCTTCCCCTGGATACCAACCACCAGGTCATCCGCCACAACACCTGCAGTAAAGCAACCGGATTCCGGATGAACACCAATAATCCGAAGTGCAAGATGGTTCTCGTGAGTCACCCGCTTAAATGTCGCCCCCAGCCAAGGGGTAGCGAAAGCGGAACAAGCAAGAAGCAAAAGCAATACTGAAATTTTTTTCATGTTGAAGACCCTATGAAGCATAGTTCAGAACTCTAGAAGAAGAATACCCCAAAGGACACATTGAAAATAAAGTGGGTCGTTTCACGAAATAGCCCGTTGTTCGCCTCCTCGGAATAAGGTTCTATCAGCAGGTACGAAGCCCTTACTTCCAGACGGCAAAGGAAATCAGCATCCTTCAAAAGCATGAAATCCCGACCATAACCAACGGATATCCTAGGAGGGAAAACAGCTTCACCATCGGATTCAAAATAGGTGTCGGAAATACTCAGGCGCAAGTAATCATCGTGTCCCGCTTCATCCAGACTATTGATGAAGAAAAATCTCCAGCTGACGCCCGCCTCGAACATTTCACCGCCAAAAAGCGTTCCCAGATATAAATCCAGGGAATGGCTCTTGTGAAGGCGGTACTCTACGGATAGATCTACGCCCACATCCGGAGAGTTCAGGTAAAAACCAACGTCAAAAGCGCCCCCCAAACGCAAGGGAGGAATTTCCCTGGCGGCCTTCTTGGAGGGAACGTCCTCTTCCAGGAAAAAACCTGCGAAGGCGGACACGGTAAAAGCCAGAATGACAAACAGCAGTCTCAACCTAAGCCCCTCAGACAAGATTACTGAAGCTTGGTGACCTTAGGATTACGGTCATCGTATTCCTGCAAAGTCTTGTAGCCTTCTTCAGCAAGAGCCACTTCCAGCTCCTTACGCATGGCATGAGCAGCCATCCAGCGGAAAGCCACCACGGAGTAGCACTGCACGGCATCCACCCCCAGCTTGATCAAGTCATAGATCTTGAAGCCATGGTCAATGCCACCACAGGCAATGACACTCATCTGGGGATAGTGTTCGCGAATGTACTTCACGTTCCACATCATGTTTTCATAAAGGGGACGGCCAGACATACCACCGCAGTCACCATCTGCACGAAGCGGAGTCAGGTCTTCAAACTTTGTCTGAACAGGTAATTCACTCATCTTCTTAGTCGGATAAGTGTTGCCCACAACAACGCCGTTCACGCCGCAACGGACCAGCATGTCCATGATGTTCACCAAGTGACGTTCAGAAAGATCCGGACTGATCTTTGCATACACCGCCTTGCGCAAGGTCTGGGAATTACGGAAATTCATAATTTCGGTAAAGATCTTTTCCGTAAGGGTCAAGTCCATATCCACGCGGGATTCGCCCGTATTGGGGCAGCTCACGTTGATTTCGATATAGTCGCCCGCCTTATAGGCGATGGAGAAGCTTTCCACCACATCCTTCAGCTTTTCGTTTTCATCCGTAAGGCCCGGGGTTTCGGCAACGGAAACACCCACGCACATGCCCACCTTGTGAGCCTTGGTCAGCTGCTGGTCCACACGGCTTGCAATCACTTCCACGCCTTCGTTATTCAGGCCCATGCTGTTATGGATAGCACGATCCTCTTCCAGGAAGCCAATTCGCGGACGATGAGTGTTACCTTCGCGATAATTACGGGTAGCGGTTCCAACGGAAATCCCCCCAAAGCCCATATTGGCGTAGTCGCAGATACGTTTTGCAGTCTTGTTGGCGCCAGCGGCAAGGATAATGGGGCAACCCAAATACAGGGAGTTGCTATGATCCGGGAAAGTAATGACCCTCTTCAAAGTCTTCCTCTTGTCCGGACGACCGCTCATGAAAGGAATAATGGGTGCGAATCTGGCAGCATGCTTCAGGGAATCATGTCTAAATTCCGGATTGTTGTGAAATACCTTTCGGATAAAAGCCAAAACTCGGTCACTAGAGCGCAGATAATATTCGTGATTGACGCATTTAAAAGCCATTTTAGGGATCCCTTTTTTAAGACAAGTGACTTTAATCACCATTGGGGCTAAACTCTGCCTATAAAGATATAAAATATCTGAAAGACAAATACATTCAACCCTTTCTTTACTATTTTCTATTTAGAAAAATAGAGTAAATTAAGAACGAAAAGTCCTATGGATCAACAACTTAAGAAGACTGTACACGATAATATGGCAAGCTATATCGAGCGCTTGTCCAGTCTTGTTCGTATCCCGTCCATCAGTTTTGACAACTTTGACCAGAAATACGTGCAGCATAGCGCAGAAGCGGTCAAGAGAATGTTTGAGGAAGCAGGCCTCGAGAACATCCAGTTCCTGACACCTGAAAGTGGTCGCCACACCGTCTATGGTGAAAGTTTGACAGATCCCACCAAGCCCACCATCCTGCTGTACGCCCATCACGACGTCCAGCCCCCCATGCGTGAGCACTTGTGGAACACCAAGCCCTTTGAAGCGACTCTCAGCGCCGATGGAGAACGTCTTTTTGGACGCGGCACTGCCGATGACAAGGCCGGCATCATTACCCATCTTGCAGCTCTCGAACTGGTCCGCGCATCCAAGAAGGAGCAGGGACCGAACCTGAAGTTTATCATCGAAGGCGAAGAAGAATCCGGAAGTGCAGGTTTTGCCCAGATCCTTCAGAAATACGCCCCTCTTCTGAAGTGCGACGCCGTGATTGTTGCTGACCTCGGAAACTTCGCCAAGGGAACCCCCTCCATTACCACCACCCTCCGTGGCATGAGCGCCATTTCCGTGGAACTGAAATCCACCAAGGCTCCACTCCACTCAGGATCCTGGTCCGGACCCATTCCTGACGTGGCTCAGGTTCTTTGTCGAATCATCGCGAGTCTCACCGACGGTAATGGCAACATTCTTATCCCCCACTTCGAAGACGGAATTGTCCCCCCCACTGCAGAGGAATTGGCATCCTACAAGAGCCTTGGCATGACAGAAGCGATCTTCAGAAATGATGGAGGCATCCTGCCGGAAACAAGGCTCCTGGTCCCCGAAGATGAAATTCTTCTGGCCAACTGGCGTAGGCCCTCCATTACCGTTACCGCTATGGAAGTGGGCAACCGCAAGAACGCAGGCAATGTACTACAGGACAGCGCCTATGCCCGCATCGGCATCCGTCTTGCGCCAGGCATGGACGCAGACCGCTGCACCGACCTGCTGGTTGATTTTATCAAGAGCCTGGTTCCCTACGGAATCACCTGTGAAATTGCAACTGAAGACGGCGCAAACCCCTTCGTCACGGACACCAGCCATCCCTTCTTCAAGCTGATGAGCGAGTCCATGGCAGCCGCCTACGAAAGCCCCACCAAGTTCATTGGGTGCGGAGCAAGTATTCCTGGAGCAGAACTGTTCCGCAACACCTTCGGTGACATTCCTATTCTACTTACGGGTCTTGAAGATCCGGAATGCAACGCTCACGGTGAAAACGAAAGTCTTTACCTACCCGACTTTGAACGAGGAATCCTGGCGGAAGCCCTGTTCTTTGAAGGTCTTTGCTAGGAGGATGCCATGAAAAAACGACTTGTTGTACTGACAGGCGCAGGCATTAGCGCAGAATCCGGACTCCGTACTTTCCGCGGCAACGACGGCATGTGGGAACATGAAAGCATCGAAGATGTTTGCACTCCCCGCGGCTACCAGCGTGACCGCAAGCGAGTGAAGGATTTTTACAACTTCCTCCGTAGAGGCTTGGCTGACCATCAGCCTAATGCGGCACACTACGCCCTGGTGGAGCTGGAACGTCGCCTTGGGGACGCATTCCTGCTGGTGACCCAAAACGTAGACGATCTTCACGAACGTGCCGGAAGCCGTCAGGTGCTCCATATGCACGGTTCCCTGAAGAGCCTCAGCTGCGAAAGAAATCCTATCCATCGTTTTAACTACTATACCGACGAAACCATGGATACCATCTGCCCCTTCTGCGGAGCAATGAGCCGTCCGGACATCGTATTCTTCGAAGAGACTCCTCACTACATGGAAGAAATCCAGCAGGCTCTTTCCGAATGCGAGGAATTCGTCTATATCGGAACCAGCAGCGTGGTTTATCCGGCAGCAGGCTTCAAGAGCTACGCACATTCCCACGGAGCAAAGGTCACCTGCCTGAACCTGGAAGTTCCTCTGAGCGACCCCTATACGGACGTCTGCATCGAGGGCAAAGCAAGCGTCATCGTACCAGAATGGTGCAAGAACTTCAAGTAGCATACTCGACTCAGACCTTATTTCAGGACAATCTGGCTAGGTCTGGTTTCAGGATAATTTGGCTAGGGCTAGTTTCAGGATAATCTGGCTCAGCAAAGGACTAAATCACCGGAATTGACATTTTAGTCCTTGATGAATGGTGCGGAGGAAGGACTAAAACATTGGATATGATTATTTAGTCCTTCGAGGAAAGCTGGAGGAAGGACTAAACACTGAATTTCCGCAAGTTTAGTCCTTACGTCGTCGTTTATCCAAAGGACTAAACACTGATTTTCAGAGGTTTAGTCCTTTCTTCTTAGTCCTTGCTTCTTAGCCCCTGCTTTTCTTAGTTTCCCGCCCCCACATCCGTCAAGGAAGCAAAGCAGAAGGCGCAATGACCGCACTTGTCTGACTTCGGGGGAAGTTCTGCTGAACGGCATTTGGCCTGAAGTTCAGGATTGCTTTGCATGCAACATTCGCAGCGATCGGCGAAGCGACAACCCGATACAAAATCCCGAGGATGGGGAACTGAACCGGGGATAGACTTCAAGTTTTTCATCTGGCTGTGGCTTTCGGGAATGGCGGCCAGCAAGCCTCTTGTATAGGGATGGAAGGGCTCGTTAATGACGTCATCCACAGCGCCCTTCTCCACAATGCGACCTGCGTACATGACCGCCACTCGGTCGGCGTACTGCGAGACGATACCCATGTTATGAGTAATGAGAAGGACTGCGGTACCAGACCTGGAAGCCATCTCCTTCAGCACGGCAAGCACCTGGGCTTGGACGGTCACATCCAACGCAGTGGTCGGTTCATCGGCGATAATCAGCTTAGGGTTTGCCAGCAGCGCCATGACGATGCATACTCGCTGGAGCATACCACCGGAAAGTTCATGGGGATAGGAATCCAGCACGCGATCAGGATCCGTAAAGCCCGCGGCCTTCAGTTGTTCACGAATCGTGGCGAGCGCATCACCAGAAATCTTCGAAGCGGAGGAATTGTACTTGAAGACTTCAAGCAGTTGCTTCTTGATAGGCAGCACAGGATTCAGAGCCTGCATGGGTTCCTGGAAAATACAGGCTATTTCAGAACCACGGATCTTCTGCAATTCAGCAATAGACAGTTTGACCAAGTCCACTGCACTGGAGTCTTCCTCAGAAGAGGAGCCGCTCTGAATGACGGAACGGTTAAAGAACACCTCGCCGCTGACAATCTGGGCACTGGGCTGAGGCAGCAGTCTCAAAATGCTCATGGCGGTTACACTCTTACCGCAACCAGACTCCCCTACCAAGGCAAAAAACTCGCCCTTGTGAATGTCAAAGGAAACACCATCGGTCACCTGCAGGGGACTCCCTTCCTTGCAGACGAATGTCCCCTTCTTACCTTTAGAAAATCCAAAGGCAACAGAAAGATTTCTCACCGATAGGACTGGAGCGACGTTCATAACGCGATGCATTTTACTCATAGCGGTCTCCGGACTTCGGGTCCATGGCATCGCGGACACCTTCCCCCACGAAGGTGGTTAAAAGCAAGGTAACGAAAAGCGCAAGGACGGTGCTGACGGAAATCCAGGGGGCATAAAGATTGTTCAAGCCCTGGCTCATGAGTTCCCCCCAGCTAGGAGTAGGAGGCTGCAGGCCAAAACCCAGGAAATCCAAAGAAGTCAAGCTACCGATACCGCCAATCAGAGTAAAGGGGAAAAGCGTCACCACTGGGGTCATGGCGTTTGGCAGAATTTCCTTGAAGAAAATGTGACGATGTCCAAGTCCCAGAACCTTGGCCGACTGGACGTAGGTCATATTACGCAATTTCAGGAATTCGCCACGCATGTAGTAGCTCAGGGAAATCCAGTTGAATGCGGCCATGATTAAAATCAGAAGCCAGAAACTGCGGCCGTAAATGCTGCCGATAAGAATCACCACGTAAAGCATGGGCAGCGAGGACCAAATTTCGATAATGCGCTGCATGCCCGTATCCCAGAACTTGCCAAGATACCCCTGAATACCGCCAATGACAATACCGAGAAACGTCCCCAGAACCGTCAAAAGCAAGCTAAAACTGATGCAAATTCTAAAACCGTGAATCAGTCGGGACAGCACATCGCGACCATTGCTATCCGTTCCCAACCAATGCTTACCGCTAGGTGCATAGGGAGGCGTTCCGTCATCGTCCAGATCAGCTTTCAGGGGATCGTGAGGAACAGGCGGCATGATAGTCCAGATATCATCGCAGTTCGAACCGGTAAAGCCATCGGCCTTGCATTCCTCTGCATCGGCAATCAACAAGGCGTAATCCGGTTCCGTCTCGTATGTGCCCCCAAAGTCCTTTTCGCTATAGCGGGCGAAGGCAGGGAAATAGGACTTACCGTTGAAATTCATGTACAGCGGTTCATCATTCACCGTCCAGGGGCTGGTAAGAGACAGCAAGTAAGCCACCATCAGAACGATCAAGGACCAGAAAGCGCGCTTGTTCTTGCGGAAGCGCTTCAGGCGATTTTTCGTTTCAGTGGTCAGGCGTACTTTCATTGTCTCGCAATATAGTAATTCAGTTTTTTCCCCTTACTTGACACAACGGACAGAAAAGCCGAAATCCTTGGGCTTGCTGGTATAGCTAAATGCCATGGATTTGTTGGTCAAATACCACACACGGGCGCTTCCACCGGGAATGCCATCCAGCTTGTCATCGGAAGTCCAGAAGAAGGCAAACTTTTCCTGATTGCCATAGGTGCCGTCATCGAAACGGTTACCGGCAGCCATGGCACCGAACTTCAAAGTGTCATTACCGTTGGTATTGCCTTTCCAGCCATAAGTGGTCTTGATCAGATAACCGGCATTGAAGTCCGCACCGGCGGCCGTCCAGAGGGATTCAAATTCCTCGTGGGACGGTAAGTGGAAACCGGCGGGGCACGCAACCTGGGCGGCGTCCCAGGTGTACAGCCTTCCGTAAGCGGCGCAGTTGTCTTCCTCATCTTTCAGGCAAAACGAGCCTTCGGAGTTGTAATTCAGATTATCCCCCAGCCAAGTCTTACCGGCAATTTTTACGGTTCTATAAACCTGCTTGTCTCGGGAATCCTTGACTTCATTTTTCTTGACTACCTTGGAAGCACCGAACGCAATGAACGGGAAAATCAACAAAAGCACTAAAACACGATGTAACGACATAAAACCCATGGGCTACAATATAATTATTGCAACAGAAACATTTTCCCTGCACAATACTATATTAGTGCTGAACGAAAAAGAATGTAATAGGAACACCTAGTGCGTAGACAAGATAACCAGAGAAACCGAGGTAACGACCCGGAATTCAACCGAGGGGCCGGTAGCCGAGGCGAACGAGGCCTTAAAGAAAACAAGGTTCAGAAAGAACGATGCATTCTGGTAGGCATAGCCACGCCAAAAATTCGTCCCTGGCTCGCTACAGAACAGCTGGCGGAACTTGGTCGCCTGGCAGAAACCGCCGGTGCCGAAGTGGTGCAAAGTTTCTTGCAGCGCGTTCAGCAGTTCAACGCAGCCACCCTCATTGGCGAAGGCAAGGTGAACGAAGTCAAGCGGGCGCTAGAAGAAAACGACGCCAAGATGGTGGTCTTCGACGACGACTTGTGCGGATCCCAGGTGCGTAACCTGGAGCAACGCTTGCCCGGCATCAAGGTGTTGGACCGCACCGGACTTATCCTGGATATTTTTGCAAAGCATGCGGTCACTGCCGAAAGCCGCCTCATGGTGGAAGTGGCCCAGCTGCAGTACATGATGCCCCGCCTGACAGGTGCGTGGACTCACCTATGCCGCCAGCATAACGGCGGTATCGGAACGAAGGGCCCTGGCGAAACCCAGCTGGAAACGGACCGCCGAATGATCCGTAAGCGAATCCAGGAACTGAAGAAGAAACTTGAAAAGATCGAGGACGCCCGGGAGCAGCAGGCCGAGAACCGCAACGACATTTTCCATCTGGGAATCGTGGGCTATACCAATGCAGGCAAGTCCACCCTCACCAACCGCCTGACCGGCGCCGACGTCTATGTGGAAGACAAGCTTTTCGCTACACTGGACAGCACGACCCGTAAACTGTTCCTGGAAGGCGAGAACATTATTTTGTCTGACACTGTGGGATTTATCCGCAAGCTCCCCCACAACCTGATTGAAACCTTCAAGAGCACCCTGGGAGTTGCCGCCCACGCCGACTGCATCCTTGAGGTGGTTGACGGAAGCGCCCCCGACTACCGGGAACATCTGGAAGTGACCCACAAGACGCTGCAGGGCATTATCAGCCCCGAAACGCCCCGCCTCCGCGTGTTCAACAAGGTGGAAACCTGCGACGAAACCCGCCGTAACGAACTGCTGGAAAATTATCCCGAGGCAATTCAGGTCAGCGCCAAGGAAAACATCGGCATGGAACGCCTTCGAGAAGCCTTCAAGGAACAGCTGGCCGCCTGGCACAAGAAGCGCGAAGCCGCTGCCGCCCAGATCAAGGAAGAAGTGGAATCGCCCTGGCCCGCCCACCCCGCCGAAAGCGTTTCCGACAAAAGCTTCAACAGCAACCGTAACGAAGACTGGAAAGAACCTGGGATTTACGAAGTCTAAAATCCATCAATACAAAAGGCCGCACCATTGAAGGTACGGCCCTGTTTTTTACTGCAACTATGCGTATTTTCAAGTACGTTTCCTGATTTGCTTTCCATCCTAAACTCCACCGGCATTCCTCTCCAATCATAGGAGATTTTCAGGGATTTGGAGCGGTCCTCGATGAGATTACCCTCGAAATCGTACACGAAGTTGTTTTTGATTTCACTTAGGTCCATGCAGGCCCAAGACAACTATACAAAAGAATCCTAAAATAAACAAAGAGCAAACACTTAACCAATATTTTGTAGGATAAGCTTTTCTGTGATAGAGATCAAAAAGGAAACTAAAACGATTCTCAACAATGGAAACTACACCATATACCAATGCAGCGCAACCAACACAAAAAGCACGAAATGATTCATATGGTTTCCACCCTTTCAAATAAGAAAAAAAGGCAATAATCAAAAGTATAGCACAGACTATTTTCACAGCAAGAGTTGTGATTCTCTTTTGGGATTTATATCTTTGTTCCAACCGTTTATTTAGCTCTCCGGATTTAAACTGTTCACAAATTAAATCATCAATTCTTTTTTCAATGACCACAACGCGTTCATCCGTTTTTTTTAATTTATGACGAAACAAATCTAACTCATCAAGAGTTAATTTTTGAACATCTTTTTCAAATTCCTTAAGATCATCTTTTACTGACTGCATTTCATCACTCCATTCTGTTATTAAGTCATCATGTTACTAATTACAAGCAACCCTAAAAAAACAGAATTACTCAATTGATATATCTTCAACAGCAACGTTCCCATCTGGGTCTACCACTACTATTGGGCTAACGCCATTCCCCGCATACAGATACGGACTGCTAAACTGACGGGCCGGATCCACAGAAATCCACAATCCAAGCATTGGATCCAGATATCTTGCGCCGAAGAAGTTCAGCTCGGTCTCGTCGTCACGTTCCTTGCGCTCACGGGTCTTGGACACGCGTCTGCCGGAACCGTCGTATGCCATCAGCACCCTGACACTGTCCCTACTGCAACTACGCGTATTCTCAAGTACATTTCCTGATTTGCTTTCCATCCTGAACTCCACCGGCATTCCTCTCCAATCATAAGAAATTTTCAGGTTCTTGGGCAAAACAGTGTAGTAACTCATCACATTTTTTCATATATTTACAGACATGGCAGATGAAGAACTGAAAAAATACAGGCTATCATCCATGGAGGAGCCTTCCGACGAAATGCTGGAAGCCCTTATGGAAAAGGTCGGTGCAGCAGCATGTGAATCTTCCCGCAAGGCAGAAGAGGCTATGGATCGTATGCGTGCAGAAGTCGCTTCAAATATCGCCCAGAAAAAATTACGTCTTGGTTTGCTATGAGCGGCTTGAATTCATACGCAAGGCAAAAGACGCCAGATTCTTCATACGATTTTTCTTTTCGTGACCCGCTACTACAAGTCACTAGCGAATGCTGCCGTCGCAATCTCCATAGTAGACAGAGCTTACATCTACGACAATTCCGTCGACAATCAGTTGCCTAAGCTGATTTGCAGAATGGTTGACGGAACCTTGTATAAACAGTACGCCGAGATATTGCCCAATTGGGTTCAGGAACTGCTGTAATCAAGGCACTGTAACTTTGAAAGGGCCGCACCGATGAAGGCGCGACCCTGGTTTTTGTTTCTACTTATGGATCCCTTTGTTTTTCGGAGGGATTACAACCCTCTTATTAAATCACGCCATAGTCCACCTTTTTATCAGCTTTTATGCAGTAAACACACCAAGAAGATCCAATAACGAGAATAATATTCCCAAAACAGGGAAAATAAGCATTAAAATGAGGCATCATCAACATGTGTGGAAGCATTTAGGCAGCCTTGCTAGATGATTCTCTCGATTCCGATTCCCATTCGTAGGCTATCTTTACATCTACA